>JBCCVK010000459.1:0-1174 GCA_039195495.1 Pseudomonadota bacterium | reverse complement strand
CGCCGCGCACCCACATGTCGCGAATGGCCGTCGCATATTCCTCGGGTGTCGTCAGTGCAGCCACCCGAAATTCATGGGGCAGCCAGCGCTGATCGATGATCTTGACCGTATGATTCTCCGCATCGCGCCATATCGAACGGTAATATGTATCGCCCACTTTCATAACGTGTCCTCCTTGAAAACGCCGGGGTCAGATGCCGCGGCGCGATGATACCACCGATTTCAAACCGGTTCGCGCCCGGACCGGCGGCAATCGGAAAGGACGGATGTTTCGGGGGCGGGCGCGTGCATGTATCCGGCGTTGGCCGCTTTGGTGTGGAAAGGCATGACCACCGGCATTTCAGCGCCGATCCTGTCCCTGGCGCGGGACCGTTTGCGCGAAAACGGAACTCCCTCGGAGCTCCTCACGATCGACGGCGAAAGACTGAAGACGCAAAAACCTTTGGGCGGAAATCACATCCATCTGCGCGCCTGGCATCCTGAAGCATCCATGCAGGCGCGGGCGCGGCATGAAGGCAGACGAAAATCGACCCGCCGTCATCCCATGACCGCTTGCGCTCCTTCTCATCGTCTCGGGCGGACAGGTGCACGGGATCAGACGGCTTCAAGCAGTTCCGCGCCGCCGGCGCGATTCGAATTCACCTTCGGGCCGACACGATAGAAGGTGAAAGCGTCCAGCTCCGCCATCGTCATGAGGCGCGCCGCCCCTTTCCCTTCCTCTCCCAGCCACAATCCGTATCGATCCGGCGTCAAGGCCACCGGCATGCGGGGATGAAGACGCGACATGGGGGCGTTGGCCGATGTCGTGACGATGGCGCAGGTGCGTATCGACATGTCGCCGTTGGTCCAGCTTTGCCATATGCCTGCAAAGGCGATGGGCGCGTCGTCGTGGCGATGGATGTACCAAGGCTGCCGATTGCCCGCCGCATCCTTGGTCCATTCATAAAAGCCGGTTGCCGGCAGAATGCAGCGCCGCTCACGGCAGGCGACGCGGAACGCCGGTTTTTCGGCGATCGTTTCGGATCGGGCATTGATCAGCAACGGGCCATCGGTTGGTGTTTTGTACCAATGCGGCAAAAACCCCCAGCGCATCGAAACCAGCCTGCGCTGCCCTTCATCGCTTATCACCACATGCACGTCGTTCGTCGGACAGACGTTGAAGTTGGGGACATAT
>JBCCVK010000458.1:0-1186 GCA_039195495.1 Pseudomonadota bacterium | reverse complement strand
GCTCGACGCGGCCGAAGCGCTGATCCTGGAAAAGGGAACGGACGCAACGTCGATCACCGACATTGCAAAACGCGCCGGATCTTCCGTCGGCGCCGTCTACCATCACTTCAAGGACAAGACGGCTCTTTACTACGCACTCTTCCAGCGTATGACCAAGACCTACGAAGCCCTGAACAAAAGCGCCTCGGATCCGAAACTTTGGGAGGGCGCCACGATCCGGGATCTTTTTCGCGGTTATCTGGAGATTGTGCTGACCTCCGCCCGTGAAAACGGGGCGGCGAAGGCGGCGGTGTCAGCCGTGATCGCCGACTTCCCCGAACTGGCGTCGCATTATTCCGAGATCCAAGGCGATACCCGTAAGGCGCTGTTCAAGCTGGTCATGGAGCGGCGCAGCGAAATCGGGCGCGTCGATGCCGAAGACGCGGCCGCCTTTGCCATTGATCAACTTTCCGCAATGGTCCGCTCTCACATTGACACGTCGCAGCGGGCGGCCGAGCTCACGGCCCTTGAAGACGAACCGTTCATCGATCACTCGGTTGAACTGGTTGCCCGCTATCTGGAACTGCCACGGGATGCCCATTCAACGAATTGGTCGAAATCGGACAATTGACGAAGGGCGATCTCTATTTTTGCCGGTCGCGCGAAGCGGCATGCGCGTGTGGCCGGTTCCGCCTATCGTGCCGCGATGCCGCGATCGGTTCGCCGCAGGTTGCAGGGGACAGATGCACGCGCCATTCCCGGCGCCAGCCGGGCCGCATGCGCGCAGGACCGATTTGCCCCCTCGATGCCGACCGTCGCAGCCGGTCCTTCCCCGGCCGAAACCACGTTTCCAAAGGAATGGCTGCTGAAAAATGGCCGATTGGGATCGTTTGCGGCCGGGGGCGGGATGACGCCCCAAGCCGAAGTCTGGAACATTCCTGAAGGAACGACTACTTCTGAGTCAGCACAGGAAACATCTGCAAGGATCTATAAAGATATGCTCACCACTGACCTGTCGCGTCGAGGGTTCATCGGCGTGGGTGCCGCCGGTTTGACATTCGTCTCCGCACAAGCCGTCGCAAAATCCGGCGTGATCTCTTCCGACATCGACCCTTCTGCATTGAAAAAATCGAAAACCACGCCGCTGGGCTTGTATCTGTCGCCGCGGGCCGCGTTCGAGGCCATGCAAGGCAATCCGGAAATCCTG
>JBCCVK010000457.1:0-1421 GCA_039195495.1 Pseudomonadota bacterium | reverse complement strand
CGGGGCACACCCATCAGGATCTCGCCTGCGAACAGGCGGCTTTCGCGGGGATACTTCGCCGACATCTTCAACTTGCGCCGCACGTATTTGCAGATCTCTTCCACCGGGTCGCCGGTCTCGGAAATCTGCTTCAGCGGACCGATCCACAACAGGATGGTCGACTTCAAAAGCGCCCGGTAAAGCGCTTCCTTGTCGTTGAAGTGATACAGCAGGCGCGGCGTCGACATGCCCGCGTGTTTCGCAATCTGATTGATCGACGCGCCGCGAAATCCAGCCTCTGAAAATGCGTTCAGCGCGGCGGCCAGGATTTCCTCCTGACGGGCGCGCTGAATGCGCGTGGGCTTCTTCGTGGTGTCCGCCGTCGCCATCTTGTCTTCCGCGGGCTACTGCAGCGCCGGGATGACCGTTTTGCCGTACTCGGCGATGATCGCTTCCTCATCCCCGTTGTCGAGATAGATGTTGAACTGCGTGATCCCGACCGCTTCCAGTTCCTTCAGCTTGGCAATGTGATCGTCTGGCGTGCCGAGCACCGCAAACCCGTCGATGATCTCGTCGGTGATGAAGTCGAGATAGGGGTTATCGCTCTGCCCGTGCTTTGAATAATCGTAGCCCTTCCGGTCCTTGATATAGGCGGTCAGCGACGACGGGATATCCTCGCGGTCCGTGCCGTATTTCTCAACGATGTCCGCCACGTGATTGCCGACCATGGCCGGGAACCAGCGCGTCGCTTCGCGGCAGGTCTCCATGTCGCCGAAAAACGCGGGCGCCGCAGACATAACCTTGTAGCCCGACATGTCGCGACCGTTGGCCTTGCCCGCCTCGATCGCCTGATCCGCAAGCCACTTGCAGATCGCGGGTTCAGCGATTTGAAGGATCAGCCCGTCGCCCATCCGTCCCGCACTGTCGAGTGCCTTCGGCCCGTAAGCCGCCACCCAGACCGGCAATTCATAGCCATCTGCCCAGGGAAACTGGATCGGGTTCGGCACGTCGCCGTATTGACGCTCTTCGCCGCGAACCAGACCTTTCACGACATCGATGAACTCATCCATTTTCTTGAGCAGCGCGGGCTTACGGCCCATGACGCGCACGGCGCTATCCCCGCGACCGACGCCGATATCAAAGCGGCCCCCTGATTGATGCGCAAGCGAGCCAAAAAGCGACGCCGCTGCAGACCATTCTCGCGTGTTCGGGTTGGTCACGCAAGGTCCAAAGCGCATATTCTTGGTGTGCTCCATGCACATGGCCATTGCTGGAAAGCTCTCCCGCCACAGGATGTGGCTGTCATAGAACCAGCAATAGGTAAAACCGGCCTCTTCGGCCTGCGCCACGAGCTTGCGCGCGCGGTCGGGCTCCATGAACCCCTTGAATGTGATCCCAAATTCCATGTCTTCCTCCGTCGTTCAGGTGCCAGGCGCCCAGAT
>JBCCVK010000456.1:0-1444 GCA_039195495.1 Pseudomonadota bacterium | reverse complement strand
TGAAACCGTCCGAGCGCGATCCTTCGGTCCCGCTGATGCTGGCCGCCTTGATGCAGGAGGCGGGCCTGCCCGATGGTCTCTTCCAGGTCGTCAACGGCGACAAGGAAGCCGTTGACGCAATCCTCGACAACGATACGATTCAGGCGATCGGTTTTGTCGGCTCCACCCCGATTGCCCAGTACATCTACAGTCGCGGATGCGCGAACGGCAAGCGGGTGCAATGTTTCGGCGGAGCCAAGAATCACATGATCGTCATGCCGGACGCCGACATGGATCAGGCGGCGGACGCCCTGGTGGGCGCGGGGTACGGCGCGGCAGGCGAACGCTGCATGGCGATCTCGGTCGCGGTGCCCGTCGGGGAAGAGACCGCCGACCGGCTCATCGAAAAACTGGTGCCCCGGATCGAAAACCTGAAAGTCGGTCCCTATACCGCCGGTGACGACATCGACTATGGCCCCGTGGTCACCGCCGCGGCCAAGGCAAACATCCAGAGACTGGTGCAATCGGGCGTGGACCAGGGGGCGAAATTGGTCGTGGACGGGCGCGGTTTCTCGCTCCAGGGTTATGAAAACGGCTTTTTCGTCGGCCCGCATCTGTTCGACAACGTCACACCGGAAATGGACATCTACAGAACCGAGATTTTCGGGCCCGTTCTGTCCAGCGTGCGCACCGAAACGTATGAAGAGGCGCTGAGCATGGCCCTGGACCACGAATACGGCAACGGCGTCGCGATCTTCACCCGCGACGGCGATACCGCGCGCAACTTCGCCAACCGGATCAATATCGGCATGGTCGGCATCAACGTGCCGATTCCGGTGCCGCTGGCCTATCATACTTTCGGCGGTTGGAAAAAATCCGCTTTCGGCGATCTGAATCAGCATGGGCCGGACGCCTTTCGTTTCTACACCCGGACCAAAACGGTCACCGCGCGCTGGCCCTCGGGCATCAGGGAAGGTGGCGAGTTTTCGATCCCGGTCATGGAGTGATCCATGTCCGACCACCGGACGGTCACGGATCGTGAAGGTCGCGCACCATCCCAGGATGCGGCGCGGCCGGCCCCGTGGAACAGGACACGACGGCATGCGTCGGAATGCGCGCATGAGATACCGGCCACATTCGGGGCCGGTCGTCGCGCGTTCCGGAATGCCGTGCGCATCATCGATCGCACGAATATCCAATTTACCCGGAAGGCATGAGATGGATTTTGCCCCAAGCGAAGAGCAGGCCGCCATTTTCGACATGGCCAAGGCATTTGGCGATGAAAACATCGCCCCTTTCGCGCGGCGATGGGAGGCGGACGGCACGATCCCGAAAGATTTGTGGCCCAGACTGGCGGAACTGGGCTTCGGCGGGCTTTACGTGTCTGAAAAAAGCGGCGGCGCCGGCCTGACGCGCCTCGACGCGACGTTCGTATTCGAGGCGCTTTCGATGGCCTGCCCATCGG
>JBCCVK010000455.1:0-1446 GCA_039195495.1 Pseudomonadota bacterium | reverse complement strand
GCAAAAATCAGTGGCAAGCCGTGTAAGTTACGGAGGCACGGCGCCCGATCAGGTAAGGTCGCAAATCACGCGTTGGAAAAAGGTTCTGGGATGAAACGCATTGCAACACTGGCCGTTTTGGCGATGCTGGCCGCCTGCGGCGCCGATGGCGAACCAATATCGCCAGTCTCTGCCGCGAAAAGCGCCGGATCGGCGGCGTGATGGACCCGCTCCGCTTGATTTACCTCGGACTCGCGATTTGGGGCGCGCTTCATCCGATGACGCATTTCCTGCGCTGGTTTGCCGCGAATGGCTGGGATCTTTGGTCGATGATCGAGGCATGGCACGC
The DNA here is from genome assembly GCA_039195495.1 of Pseudomonadota bacterium. Lineage (GTDB taxonomy): Bacteria > Pseudomonadota > Alphaproteobacteria > Rhodobacterales > Rhodobacteraceae > JBCCVK01. The sequence goes on along the minus strand of JBCCVK010000455.1, from coordinate 1,118 downwards.
CAACGCGGCCACCACCGGCCTCGTTTGGGATCTGACGATCAGCGCAATCGCCTTATCCGTCTGGATCCTCGCCGAAACATGGGTTCGGAAGAACTGGCTGGCTCTCATCGCACTTCCGGCCACATTCTGCATCGGCGTCAGCTGCGGATTGCCGCTTTACCTGTTTTTACGGTCCAAACCCGTCACCTGACCTGGTTTGCTTCACCTGCGCCTTCCGCCAAGAGAGGCCGATATGGATCATTTTCTGTACCGCAACGGTTTGCTGCATGCCGAGAACGTACCGGTGCCGCAAATCGCGACCGCCATAGGCACCCCATTTTACCTTTATTCCAGCGCGACCCTGACGCGGCACTTCAGATTGTTCGATGAGGCGCTCGCGGGCGTCGATCACCTTGTATGCTTCGCGATGAAGTCGAATTCAAATCAGGCGATCGTGACGCTCCTGGCGCGGCAAGGCGCGGGCATGGATGTGGTCTCGGGCGGGGAATATCTGCGGGCCAAGGCGGCAGGCGTGCCAGGAGACCGGATCGTGTTCTCGGGGGTCGGCAAGATGCGGACCGAAATGCGGCTGGCGCTGGAAGGCGGCATTCGCCAGTTCAACGTCGAAAGCGAACCCGAGATGGAAGCGCTGAACGACGTGGCGACCGCGATGGGCGTCGTCGCGCCGATCGCCTTACGGGTGAACCCGAACGTGGACGCCAGGACGCACGCCAAGATCACCACCGGGAAATCCGAAAACAAGTTCGGCATACCGATGTCCCGGGCACGAGATGTCTACGCGCATGCGGCACGCCTGCCGGGATTGCAGGTGATCGGAATCGACGTTCACATCGGCAGCCAGTTGACCGAGCTGGACCCCTTCGAACAAGCTTTCAAAAAAGTGGCCGAACTGGCCGAGATTCTGCGGACAGACGGCCACGACATTCGTCGGCTGGATCTGGGAGGGGGGCTGGGCATCCCCTATGCGCGCTCGAACGAGGCCCCACCGGCGCCGCACGACTTCGGAAAGCTGATCAAGCGCACCACGGGTCATCTCGGATGTGAAATCGAGATCGAGCCCGGCCGGCTGATCTCGGGCAATGCGGGGATACTGGTCAGCGAGGTGATCTATGTGAAAT
>JBCCVK010000454.1:0-1451 GCA_039195495.1 Pseudomonadota bacterium | reverse complement strand
CTGGCGGCGATACCCGGCTTCATCCATGCTTGTTCATACCCGGCCCGGTGGGGATTGGGGGCATGCGGTTGCCTGCTTGCGCGGATCTCGGTGGGCGGCGACGTTTTCCGTCAAAGCCGGCGGACTGCATGGAATCGAACATTCTCTTGCCTTTTGGCGTGCCTTGGCGCAGCTATCCTTATCAGGCCGCGAAGAAATCATCGGTTGGAACGAGCATGTGCAACGATCCCCTTGTCATCTTCACCCCTTCGGGCAAGCGCGGGCGTTTTCCGGCGGGCACGCCGGTGCTGACCGCGGCGCGGCGCCTGGGTGTCGACCTCGATTCGGTCTGTGGCGGGCGCGGTATATGCGCGAAATGCCAGATTACCCCGTCCTACGGAACCTTTCCCAAGCATGGTGTCACCGTATTGCCCGAGGCATTGTCGGATTGGAACGCGGTCGAACAGCGTTACAAGAGCAAGCGCGGTCTGATGGAGGGGCGCCGCCTGGGCTGTCAGGCCGTCTTGCAGAGCGATGCCGTCATCGACGTGCCGATCGAAAGCCAGGTCCATAAACAGGTGGTGCGCAAAAGGGCCGAGGCAAGGGCGGTCACGCTCAATCCTTCGACCAAGCTGTTTTACGCCGAGGTGGAGCCGCCCGATATGCACGCCCCCTTGGGGGATCTGGAACGCCTGACCGCGGCTCTGCGTGGCCAATGGGGGCTGGAAAACGTGCGCGCGGATCTGCATATCCTGCAGGAATTGCAGCCGATTCTGCGTGAAGGTGGCTGGAAGGTCACGGTCGCGGTGCATCTGGGCGATGCCGAGAACCCGCCTCGGATCATGCATGTCTGGCCGGGATATTACGGCGGGACCGTCTATGGTCTGGCGGTCGATCTGGGGTCGACGACGATCGCGGCGCATCTGTGCGATCTGCGGTCGGGCGACGTCGTCGCTTCGTCGGGGGTGATGAATCCGCAGATCCGCTTTGGCGAGGATCTGATGAGTCGGGTCAGCTATGCGATGATGAACCAGGGCGGTGCGGGCGAGATGACCGGGGCCGTGCGCGATGGAATGAATGCCTTGTTCGTCCAGCTCGCCGCCCAGGTCGAAATAGACAGGCGCCTGATCGTGGACGCGGTATTCGTGTGCAATCCGGTCATGCATCACTTGTTTCTAGGCATAGATCCTTTCGAACTGGGGCAGGCGCCCTTCGCCCTGGTTTCTTCGAATGCGATGCGGCTGCGCGCCGATGATCTGGAACTCAACATTCACCGGTCCGCGCGCGTCTATCTGCTGCCCTGCATCGCCGGCCATGTGGGGGCCGATGCCGCCTCGCTGAGGATCACCGCGGCGGCATCGGCCCCCACATGGCCGGCGATGCAGGGCAGCAGATAGACGCGCGCGGACCGGTGAATGTTGAGTTCCAGATCATCGGCGCGCAGCCGCATCGCATTCGAAGAAACCAGGGCG
>JBCCVK010000453.1:0-1484 GCA_039195495.1 Pseudomonadota bacterium | reverse complement strand
GATTGCCCCCCGGGTGCACAATTCCGGCCATTGGTCCATCGAGGGGGCGAAAACCAGCCAGTTCGAAAACCATATTCGCGCCATATGCGGACTCCCGCTGGGCCCGGTCGACCCGGTGCGCCCCTGCCGCATGACCAATCTGATCGGGGAAGATGTGAACAACCTTTCCGCCTGGGAGGGCCGCGAGGATGCGTTCATTCATCTGTACGGCAAGACAGAAGCCCGCGCGGGCCGCAAGATGGGCCATGTGACGGAGTGGGTTTAGAGGTTACCCATTCATCGTCATCCCTTACTCGTCGGTGTCACCCCCGACTTGATCGGGGGTCCATGGCTATGGCGGTATGATCATCTTTCATTCTCCCTGGGACATGGATCCCCGATCAAGTCGGGGATGACAGGAGGAATGGGGACTAACAGACGAACCCTAAGGCTTCATCCGCGTATTGGACGGATAGCGCAGCCGGGCTAGCCCTTTGGTGAGGGACGGCATATCCGCCGTGGCTTTTTTCACCTTGGCCTTGGCCTTTTCGATCTGCATGACGTCTTCGATCCGCCGGTCGAGGAACGCCCAGGTTGCTTCATAATCGTCTGACGTGTCGTTCAGCCAGTACATCAGCGTGCTGGAATAGACACCGCCCAATAACATCCGTTTGGTATAGAAATTAAAGTCGGTAGAGGTATCGCCGGCGGCCCGCCACATCAGATCCACCGTGCGGGCGACAAACCCCAGCCCTTGCGGCGCGTTGAACGGCAGCGCGAGATAGCCCAGCGCCCTTCGTTCGGCCTCGCGGGTGTCGGCCACCGCCTCGATCCGGGCCTTCACCGCCGTTTTAATGCGGTCGCGGATGCGTAAACCTTCCATATCCACCTTATCGAGGGTCACCAGCATGGCAGCGTCGGCTGCCGTGACATAAGCGGCCAGCACATCGTTCACCCCGCCGGGAAACAGCAATGTGACCTCGCCCTTGTCCAGGTCCAGATCACGGGCGGCTTTGGTGAGGGCAATCCCGCTCCAGCCGTCAAACGGCACATGGGTCAGCACCGCCGCCAGGAATGCCGCTTTCGGGTCTTTCTTTCTGGTTTTCTTCGCTGCCATGGTCTGAATATGGGCCGGGAGCCTGCCGGGGTCAAAAAGATAAGGGCGAAGCCAAAGAGACAAGAGGGCTTCACAAATGACGCCTGATCTGATACATCCGCGCTCAATTGCCGGAGACAGCTTCGGCGAAACCCCTTTATTGCGGGCGAACAGCCCCAAGAGCGTTAGGAGACAACGTGCAGGTATCGGTTCGGGATAACAATGTGGATCAGGCGCTGCGCGCCTTGAAGAAGAAGATGCAACGCGAAGGCATTTACCGCGAAATGAAGCAGCGCCGGTTTTACGAAAAGCCGTCTGAGCGCCGCGCCCGCGAACATGCCACCGCCATCCGCCGTGCCCGCAAGCTGGAGCGCAAGCGCGCCGAACGGGACGGCTCGTAAGCCGTTTC
>JBCCVK010000452.1:0-1509 GCA_039195495.1 Pseudomonadota bacterium | reverse complement strand
GCTGGCGCCGCTTCTGCATCGCTCCATCGGTGATCTGTCGGGGGGGGAGACGCAAAGGGTCGCCCTTGGACGGTGCCTGCTTTCCGCCCCGCACCTGCTTCTTCTCGACGAACCTCTCGGCGCGCTCGATCAGCAGGCGCGCGCCGAGGTGCTGCCTTTTCTGCGCCGAATGCTGGCCCTGGCCGCGGTCCCCGCGATTTACGTCACGCATATGGTCGATGAAGTGCATCAATTCGCCGATCGGGTCGTGACCATGCGGCAGGGGCGGCTGACCGGTGCCGGGCCGGCGCTGCGGATTTCGCCGTCGGATGCGGTGCGCCTTGACGGTCGGATCGTATGTTGCCGCGATGGCATCGCCGAAATCGCCACGTCCATCGGGCGCATCATGGGATTTTCGACCTTGCCGGCCGGCCGGGCCGTGACGTTGTGGTTCAGGCCGGGCTTGGCCTTGGGAACCCGCATGCACGCGGAACGGGGCGGGGACGGGGCGGCCCGTTTCGATATACCGACCCTTCGCCTGAAGGGGGGAATCGCGACCGCCGAGCCCGGCGGCTTGCGGATAAGGACGGACGATGTCGACTTCTTCGTGAAGGATGCCGCGGCTTCTTCATCCGTGCCGCTGCGTGATCTGGTGCTTCCCGATCTCACCATTTTCGAACCCGACGATCGCTGTGGTATCGATCTGGATCGTGGCGACCCGTGACCGATCCGGGAAGACGCATGCCCTCAGGTCCCCGCCCCATATCGGCGGGGCGGCCCGCGCGGGCGAGGTCAGCGAATGACGATGACGCCGAAATGGCTGCTGCGCCCATCAAAGCGCCAGACCATGCTCATCCAATCGTAATAGGTAAACGACGCCGTGCTCGGTAACTCAGAACGCGAACAGCCATAATCAGGCAACACGATCAGAACGCGTCCTGAGCGACGATATTCGCCATGAGGTTTCTGAACCAAACAGACATTGGAGCGCGTTCTGCGCCACGGCCCCAAATGAGCTTTACCTCGACACCAGGTACCTCGAACGGCAGTTCAAACCTTGCGACGAGTTGTTCCCTGTCTCCGATTTTGGCAAGACGGCGCGGAACAACAGAGATAAAGTCTGTCATGGAAACCAAGGGCGGCACGGATGCAAGGTTGGAAACACTCACAGCTATATCCAGAGTCCCGTTAAAATCGGCGAGAGCTGTATCGATCACACCCGTCGCGCCAAAACGGTGGCAAATGGCGACATGTTTGCACGCAAAGAATTTTTCCAATGTAACGGTCTCGGACAAGATCGGGTGTTCGAGGCGGGCAATGCCGTCGAAGGGTTCGTCGAACAGGACGGTGTAATCGAACCTTTTCGGAACGTCCGTTGGGGCGGCGATCGCAAAGTCAGAAAGACCAGAATCAAGTTCTTGCTCGAAAGCTTCCTTGACAAGAGGGCGTGTCCGCACACGGAGTTGCGGAGCTTGCTGCGCCAAGACCTGTACGATACGGGGTAAAATTGTGAATTCGATAAGGTCGTTG
>JBCCVK010000451.1:0-1532 GCA_039195495.1 Pseudomonadota bacterium | reverse complement strand
GGCGCCGATCTGACCTTTGAAAACCGGCGTCAGGACGGCGGCGAACCCGTCGCGGATTTGCGCGCGCGTTTCTCGCCCGACATGAAAGGGATCGACGTGCCTCCGGAACGCGCGGCCTCGATGATCGACGAATACCCGATCCTGTCGGTCGTTTCAGCCTTTGCCGAGGGTTCCACGACAATGTGCGGCGTGAAGGAACTGCGCGTGAAGGAAAGCGATCGGATCGCGGCGATGGCCCGCGGTCTGCGCGCCAACGGCGTATCGGTCGAGGATGACGAGGATACGATGATCGTAACCGGTCTGGGCCCCGCGGGGGTACGAGGGGGGGGGATCTGCGAAACCTTCATGGATCATCGGATCGCCATGTCCTTTCTGGTTCTGGGCATGGCGACGCGCAGGCCGGTCACGGTGGATGATGCGGGATCGGTTGCGACAAGCTTTCCCGCTTTCGAAGGATTGATGACAAAGCTGGGGGCCGTGTTCGTCCGAGACGGCACGCGATGATCGGTCGTTCCTTTCCTGTGGGGGTGGACTGTCGCGAAGCATCGCCGTCAAGGCGGCAAGGCGAACGGGTGGTGCGCATCCCTCGCCTCCTGCCGGCACGCCGGGCGGGTGAATGTCGGCGATCCAGGGCGCGGTCCGATCTCGGGCTGCGGTCATGAGATTCACGGTCGCCATCGACGGGCCGGCCGCGGCAGGCAAAGGAACGGTTTCGAAAGGGGTGGCGCGGTATTTCGGTTTTGCCCATCTCGATACCGGGCTGCTTTATCGCGCGGTCGGCCGGCGGGTTCTGGATGACTTCGATCCGGTCGAAGCGGCGAGGAAACTGACGCGGGAGGAGCTTGAAAGGACGGATCTGCGCACGCCGGAGGTGGCGCTGGCGGCAAGCCGGGTGGCGGCGGTATCTCAAGTCAGGGCGGCATTGATCGAATTCCAGCGCGATTTCGCCCGGCGCCAAGGTGGCGCGGTTCTGGATGGGCGAGACATCGGCACGGTGATCTGCCCTGAAGCGGAGGTGAAGCTTTATGTCACCGCCCTGCCCGAGGTGCGTGCCGAACGCCGTTATCTGGAATTGTCGGCCAAAGGATTGGCCGGACCGCGTGAAGAGGTCATGGCGGAGATCATGCAACGGGATGCGCGTGACATGGAGCGGGCCGATGCGCCGCTCAGGGCCGCGAAGGACGCGATACGGATCGATACGTCGCATATGGCGCTGGAAGCGGCGGTCGCCGCGGCGGTCGCCGCGGTGAAGACCAGATATCAGGCCGACGGCGTGCCCGAAGCGCTTCGGAACGACAACGCGTGAAAATCGCAAGCGGTATCGTTCAGGCGGGGGAATGATCGCTTTCCGACCCGGCACCGGACAGGTGCGCGCTTGTGTCATAAGCGGCCATGCCCGGGAAATGATCGTAATCCGGGGGATGAACCAACCATGGGCCGTTCTCGCATGCCGGCCCTTGCCATGCTGCGTGATTCCCCTTATGGAAGACCCGTCGAAGGTCCGGACACAACCGGACCATGAAACGAGCGGG
>JBCCVK010000450.1:0-1540 GCA_039195495.1 Pseudomonadota bacterium | reverse complement strand
TGGAGCGGTTGGCGGCCATGCGTGAAGCCGGCGCGCAGTTGATGGCGCGCGATCGTCTGGGGCGCGATTTCTTCGCCCGCGGTCTTACGGAAAATGTCGCGCGCCTGCGGCGTGTGACCTATGCCGCGACGCTTCTGGATCTGATGCAGGGCTATGCCCGTATCCGCACCAGGGACGATTTTCAGCCTTATACGATGGATCGGGCGGCGATCTTTACGATGGAACGGGCATTGAAGCGCATGCGTGAACTGATCGCCGTGTCCGGGGGCTGGACAGTGCTCTCGCACTACCTGCCCGAAGGCTGGAACGCGGATCCGGTCAGGCGTCGTTCGGCCACGGCGGCAACCTTTGCGGCGTCGCTCGAAATGGTCAGGCTCGGACAGATCGAGTTGCGGCAGGATGGGGCCTTTGCTCCCATCGAGGTCAGGCGGAAAGAGACGCCCCGATGACCGAAGACACGTCCCGGTCGGGCGAAGAACCGGTAAACGACAGCCTGTTCGAAGCCCCGCCCATTGCCGAGCAGGAACGAATGGTCGAGGCGCTTCTGTTCGCGACCGCCCATCCGGTGACCGTGCACGAGTTGCAAAGCCGGATGCCCCATGGATGCGACGCCCCCGAAGCTCTGGCTCATCTGCGCCGCCGTTACGAAGGGCGGGGCGTGCGCGTCGTCAAGATCGGTGACGCCTGGGCGATGCGCACGGCCCCCGATCTGGGTTATCTGATGCGAAGGGAAACGACCGAAACCCGAAAGCTCGGTCGTGCCGCGATCGAGACATTGGCGATCATTGCGTATCATCAACCGGCCACCCGCGCCGAAATAGAAGAGATCCGGGGCGTGTCCGTGTCGCGCGGCACGATCGATCAGTTGCTGGAACTGGAATGGATCCGCTTCGGGCGGCGGCGGATGACGCCGGGGCGGCCTGTGACCTACGTGGTCACGCAGCAGTTTCTCGATCACTTCGGGCTGGAGAGCGCGCGGGATCTGCCGGGTCTGAAGGAATTGCGGGCGGCAGGATTGCTTGACAGTTATCCGGCGCCGACAGGCGAAGCGCAGGAGTTGGAAGAGGGAGAAGACGGCGCCCAGGATAAATTATTCTGAACCGGGGATACCCCGTCTGTTCCATCGGCGCGGACATGCGTGGTTGCGGAACTCTGACACAAGCCTCATTATCGGGGCGGTCCCGGGGCTGGGCCATGGCACGCCGGTTCGACGCATGCGCGATCCGGGGGGGCGAGGCGTGGATTTCGGGATATGAAAGGGGCGCATGCCGGTCAGGCAAAGCCGGGTTCGACCAACCGTCAAAGGGGCAGACATGAACCGTATCGTTAACGTGATCTTGCGCCCTATCGTCAACCGATTGGTGCGAAGCGGCATCGGCAGGGGCGCCGATGCCATTGTCAAGCGCGGAAACGGCGCGGTTTCGGCTTCGAAACCCGCGGCCACGCGGATCCAAAACGATCAGGACCGCAAACGCACCCGCCAGGCGATCAGGATGGTGCGACGCATCAGCCGCTTCTGAAAAGATCGAAAGGCATCCAT
>JBCCVK010000449.1:0-1614 GCA_039195495.1 Pseudomonadota bacterium | reverse complement strand
GCGCTCATACGCCCCGCGCAGCGCGGCCATCAGATCGCCCATCGCGTCTTTGATGCCGTTCCCCTGGCTTGGCGGACATGGCGCGCGCGCGTAGACGACATAAGGGATCATGAAAACCGCGAACCAGACGGCGATGAAGGGCCCCACCGATCGCGTGCCTTCGCGGGCGGCGGGATCGAGGCCCAGTATCGGTTCGATGCCCAGAAGGGTTTTCCCGATATCGTTTTCCGCAAGCAAAAGCAGCACGATGAACAAGGATACCACGCCTCCCCAATATCCCAGTGCCGCGCCGTTGCCCGAGATCCTGCCTATTTCCGCCTTCGTCCCAAGGGATGGCAGAACGGCGTTGGTGAATATCAATGCGAATTCGATCGCGATCAGGGCGATGTTGAACGCAATCAGCGACAGGACCAAGGTCGAGCCGTCCGGAAACGTGTACCAGAGCGCCCATGCGGACGTGAAGAAAACAACCGAAAAGACGACGAGCCAGGGCATGCGCCGCCCGGTGGTGTCGGCATAGGCGCCGATGATCGGCGCGGCAAGGGCGATGAACAGCCCCGACAAAGCCGAGCCCCAGAACCAGAGCGCCTGAGAACGGGCGCCCGCCGCCTGTTCTTCCAATCCGAGTTCAAGAAAATACCCGAGCGAGACACCTGCGAAATAAGGGCCGAAAACGAAGGTCAGGCCAAGCGTATAGAAAGGCTGCGATGCCCAGTCGAAAAACATCCAGCCCCAGACGCGTTTGTCGATCATGCCATGACACCTTTTCGTTTCGTGGACAGTCGGATCGCCGTTCCCTCCTCCGGGCGGGGGAAGCGGGGCGCATCGTCCGGCGTCGACGGCGCGGTCTGCCCGGACAGTAATATGAAAAAGGTTTCGCGGCTGAATTTCAACAGCCGAATCCCGAGGCCGCGCCGCCCGGCCGTGCAGTCCGTCCCCGCGTGATCGTCGCGGCCGAAACCGCGTCGAACCGCCGCGCGCAAGGCGGGTGCCGTCGTCGGAGAAGCGCTTGAAGAATTCGCCGACGCCGGCTGCAGGGGGGTGAGGCGTCCGGGCGCTTCCCCGTGATCTTGAGAAATCATCACCTGACCGCATTCAGAGGGGATAAATTTCACGGCTTGAGCCGGCATGGATCGCCGGGCCTCTTCGGCGTGACGGACATCGTCGTGAATGGTGAACGAAAGATCGCTCGACCCTTCTGAAGCAAGAGCGCGATCGTTGAAAGCCGTTCAGGATGGACGGCCGTCGACCCCCCCTGCATGAATGCTTGTACGCACTTCCATGGCATCGACCGTCGAAATGGCGCATCGCCATGCGTTGTGATACCGCTCCGGCCGCCATTCGAGCGCAGGCAGGGATGGGGCAGCCAAACGGTTCATTTCCCGCAATCGGGTGCGCATCGGGGCTCTGCGTTGCGGGGCTTCCACGCCATGGAGAGAAGAGCGAGGGTCGGAAGGGAAATCCTTCTTCTCCGAAATCCCGGAGTGGTTTCAGGAACGTTGGGATGAAATTCCCGAGCTTCTTGAAAAACGTGCCGACCGCAATCCGTATATTATAGATGGGTTGGTTGCCGCCGATCCCCGCACGGCATCGCGATGTGCCATGAATGCGAGT
>JBCCVK010000448.1:0-1623 GCA_039195495.1 Pseudomonadota bacterium | reverse complement strand
GGTGCATCCTGTCCCACACCGTTTTTCGGGGGGGGCTTGGCGCCACATTCTTCACGCAGACGGGAGAAGTGGGTGCGAAGAGATCACCGACGCGCCGCAGACCATGGGCGGGCGATCCCGTCGGCATCGTCAAAATCCCGGCGACGATGGCGCAGAAAACCGCGTTGAAAGCGCAAGAATGGCCTGGTTGGACCGAAGATACGCGCCAGAGGCTGGCCGGCACGGCACGCGGCGGTATCGCACAGTCGCCGGGCGAGACATGGGAGCGATGTCATGGCCCCGGTTCCGCCGTCATCGATCGCGCCGGCCCTCGGCGTCGCCCGCATGACGGTGTGGTCCATGCCGCGTCGCATCCGCACGGCTTTGGCCTTATCAGGAACATCATGGGCCCGCGGCCTTCATTTTGCAGGCTCAGAGTCATCTGGAATATCCTGACGCCTCGGGTTTTCGGATGCCGCAAAGATCGCATCGCCTGCGCGCGGTGACATGACCGCCATCGCGATAAGCCATCATGAACACGCCGTTCTCGTTCCGTGCCGCCTGTAATCGGCGGGCGTGGGCACGCGGGTCGGATGCGTCTTCGGGCCGGTCGGGGGCTTTTCGAGAAATACCGGGGCCGAGGCGGACAGGGTCCGGCCCCGCATGCTTGCCGGTCTGGGCAGGACGGAGGATCGGGCAGGCGGTGCAAACGCGAAAAGAAGCGTGCCGGAGAACGAAGCTTCTATCGAAGCTCCGGCACCCGTATCTGGGGTATATGCAAGAGATGTCGATGAGCGTGTCCGTATGTGGAACGCGTTAGCATTCTCCGGGAAACTTACCATTCTGTATCGGGATAATTCCGCCCTGAGAAACCTGATCCCCTGGTCCATTACGGCTGCTTCACGCGCAACCCGCCGAAGGTGAGAAACGCTCGAAGCGCGGAACATATCCGCACCCCGTGACCTTGGGATGCCTGCCCGCATGGGACAGGGCACCGAAGATCACCAATTGCCGTCCGAATACTTGTCATCCTTGTCGTTGTCGCTGTCCGAACCCGGATCGTTGAACGATGTGCTGTCCGGCCGCTCGAGGAAGGTCACGTCAAACTCGCCTTTGACGAACTTCGCGAGCGAATAATAGTCGTGAACGTTGAACGCGGAATCGGGAAATACTTGGAAATCCCCTTCGAGGTTGCGCCCCTGGGCATAACGTTCGGTTGTGATGTTGAAGATGTCACCGTTGGTGTCGCGGACCTGAACGCCGGGAATCCAAGTGGATTCGCCTGCGACTTTAAGACCGGCCCGTCGAACTCACAGTTTCAAGACGTCGTGCATTGTCATCTCTCTATATGTCCATGGATTGCATGGAGCGAAGTTCATATGAGAGTCAATGCGATATTACCGGTATATCTTTATATGTTTCAAATGATGCCGTAGTCATATTAATTTATTTTGATTTTGAGCTTCTTGGATGATCAAGTAACCTTATTATTTTGGATGAAAGCCGCATATCCATGCGCGGGATGCGGCAAAGCACGATGATCGCGGGCGGCCGGCGCATACTTGGACGCGTTTCGAGGATGGGTCGGAAGGATCTGCGCCGTCTGCTGATCATCGGGGCGATGTCCGTCGTCGAAGCGTCTAT
>JBCCVK010000447.1:0-1664 GCA_039195495.1 Pseudomonadota bacterium | reverse complement strand
TCTGGACATCGCCTTGTCCGGACCGAGGTCCTATCGCGGCCGTGCCGTGCAGGACGCTTTCGTCAACGCGGCAGGTCGAAAGACGTTGACGGCCGCCGATGTCGACGCCGTCGTTTCGGTTTTGTGGCGGGCGTGGACCGCGTTGCTGATATGCGGCCTTGCCGTCGGGCTCTTGCAATAGCGGTTGTCCATCGACGATGTCCTGATACAGTCCCGCAAAATGTGCAAAGGAGACTGCAATGCGTCTGGCCCTCGCCCTGCTTCTGCCCCTTGTGACGGCACCATCCCCTGCCATGACGGCGCCCTGCGGCGGCGGTTTTTCCGGATGGCTTGGCGGGGTGAAGGAGGAAGCCGTCGCGAAAGGATACGCGCCGGGCACGGTGGATCGCTTCCTGCGCGGGGCCGCGGTCGATCAGAGGGTGCTGAAGGCCGACCGGTCTCAGGGCGTCTTCAAGATGAAGTTCATCGATTTCGCCCGCCGGGTCATCAGCAAAAACCGGTTGGACAACGGGCGGCGCAACGCCAAAACATACGCCGCGATCCTTCAGCGGGCCGAACGCGAATTCGGCGTGCCGGCCGGGGTGTTGCTGGCGTTTTGGGCGCTCGAAACCGACTACGGCGCGGTGCAGGGCGATTTCAACACGCTCAACGCATTGCTGACCCTGAGTCATGACTGCCGTCGCCCCGGGCTTTTCCGGCCTCAGATCTTCGCGGCTCTGGAACTTTACGAACGGGGGGGGTTCGATCCCGCCACGACCAAGGGCGCCTGGGCGGGCGAAATCGGCATGGTTCAGATGCTGCCCGAGGATATTCTGACCAGTGGCGTCGATGGCGACGGCGATGGGCGTATCAGGCTGAAGACCTCGGTCCCCGACGCGTTGCTGTCCGGCGCCAGGATGCTGCGCCGGTTGGGATGGCGTCCGGGAGAGCCGTGGTTGCAGGAAATTTCGGTACCCGCGGATCTGGATTGGTCCAAGACGGGTTTGGACACGCGGTTGAGCGTCGCCGCCTGGGAGCGCATGGGCATCCGGCCGCGCAACGGCGCGTTGGGCGCCTCCGATCTGCTCGCCTCGGTTCTGCTGCCGCAAGGTCGAAAGGGGCCGGCTTTTCTCGCCTATCCCAATTTCCGCGTCTATTTCGAATGGAATAGAAGTTTCGTCTATGTCACGACCGCGGCCTATTTCGCCACGCGGCTGTCGGGCGCGCCGATCTTTACCACGGGCACGCCCGAACCCGGTCTGAACGATGCGCAGATGGAATCTCTGCAAGCGAAGCTCGTGCGGCGCGGGCACGACGTGGGCAAGATCGACGGTATTCTGGGCGCGAAGACCCGGGCCGCTGTACAAACCGAACAGCGACGTCTGGGATTGCCGGCCGATGCCTGGCCCACCAGGGCCCTGCTGGACCGTCTTTGAGCGGTTACGACATTACGCGAATACCGATTGGGCGGCGCGTCAAGCGACCAGCGTCTCCGCTTTCTTGAGATCGACGGAAACCAGCTGACTCACTCCCTGTTCCCGCATCGTGACACCGAACAGACGGTCCATGCGCGACATGGTGATGGCATGGTGCGTGATGATCAGAAACCGCGTATCGGTGCGCCGGGTCATCTCATCGAGAAGATCGCAGAACCGGATGACATTGGCATCGTCCAGCGGCGCATC
>JBCCVK010000446.1:0-1673 GCA_039195495.1 Pseudomonadota bacterium | reverse complement strand
CGCCACGACCTGAAGCCACACGCGCGCGGTTGGCACGCAAGCGCCGTGATGCGAGGTGAACGCCGGGTCGGTCGCAGGGGTACGGAGGCATGGATGGATCCGTTCTGTAGGGCGATGCCGGTCGTTTCGCAACGATCGGACCATCGGGAGATGCAGCATATCCGAACATCCAGAGCACCCTAAATTCCCTCAAGCGCGTTCGAAACCACGCGCGATCTCGTAATCGGTCACGGCCCGGTCGAATTCCTCCAGTTCCCACGCGGCGGCACGCGCATAATGGTCGATCACATCGTCCCCCATCGCATCGCGCATCACGGTCGAAGCGATCAATGCGCCGCGCGCATCCCGCAGATTGCGAGGAATCTGTCCGGTCTCGCCGCCATAAGCGTCGCCGACGAAAGGCGGATCAAGGGGAAGTTCACGCTCAATACCTTCGAGGCCGACGGCGAGCTGGGCAGCCATCGCGAGATACGGATTGAGATCGGCCCCTCCGATCCGGCATTCGATACGCACGGCTCTCGTCCCTTCGCCGCACAGCCGGAAACCTGCCGTGCGATTGTCGACGGACCAGACCGTGCGCGTGGGAGCGAACGTTCCTTTCTGAAATCGTTTATAGCTGTTGACGTAAGGCGCAAGGAAATAGGTGTAGTCCGACGCGTATCTCAGCAGCCCCGCCAGATAGTGCTTCATCATATCCGACATACCCAGTCCATCGTTCGCATCATAAAAAACGGGCACGTCGTTTTTCCAGAGCGATTGATGGACATGACTCGACGAACCGACCTTGTCCTGGCGCCATTTCGGCAGAAACGTCACCGCATGGCCCTGTTGCCAGGCAATCTCCTTAGCGGCGTGTTTGGCGATGGTATGATGATCGGCGCTGTCCATCGCGCCCGCATATCTGATGTTCAACTCCTCCTGCCCGGTTTCCGCCTCACCCTTGGAGGTCTCAATCGGAATGCCGGCCCGCCACAAGTGATTGCGCAAGGGGCGCATCACGTGCTCCTCCTTGGTGGTCTGCAGGATATGGTAATCCTGATTGTAGCCCGAAATCGGAGTAAGGTCGCGATATCCGCCTTTTCTGATCTCGTCGAAACTTTTCTCGAACAGGAAAAATTCCAGCTCCGTCGCCATCATCGGCGTGAGACCGGCCGCCTCGGCACGTGCGATCTGCCGCTTTAGAACGGCGCGTGGCGCATGGGGAACCTGTTCGTGGGTGCGCGAATCGAGGATATCGCAAAGCACCAGCACCGTCCCCTCCAGCCAAGGCGTCGGGCGCAAGGTGGACAGATCGGGTTTCATGACGTAATCGCCATAGCCCGACTTCCAGGACGTGCTCGCATAACCGTCGGGCGTGGCCATTTCCATATCGGTGGCCAGCAGGTAGTTGCAGCAATGGGTTTCCTCCCAGGCGCCGGCGATGAAATGACCTGCGTGAAACCGCTTTCCCATCAAGCGGCCCTGCATATCCACGAAACAGACCAGAACCGTATCCACCTCGCCCGAAGCGATCTGGGACTTCAATTCTTCGAAACCGAGCGGGCAAGACATTTTCGCGCACCATCATGAAGTTGGGAGCGGTCCGGCACGAGGAATGCCGGACCGATTGATTTAGCCGTAACGATACGGACGGCCCGCTTTTTGCATGGCGGTGTTGTATTGCTTGAAGATCT
>JBCCVK010000445.1:0-1708 GCA_039195495.1 Pseudomonadota bacterium | reverse complement strand
GGCGACGGCTTCCTTGAGCCGCACATCCTCGATCTTGCGGAGCAGGCCGAGATACCGCTCGGCCAACTTCCGGGACTGATAGATTTGCAGATGCGCGGCGCGAAACGCGATGCGATCGTCGAGCGAGCCGGGGGCGTCGGTCTTTGCCTTGTCCAGCAGTTCCGCCACCGCCTTCGGATGCGCCGCGGCCCACCGCCCGTAACGAAAGGCGGTCTCATTCTGCTCGACCTTCGCACCGTTCAGGGCGATCGCCCGCAGGATGGCCGCCTCCGATACCGGGATCAGTCCGGCTTGCCATGCGGCACCGAAGATCATCATGTTGGAAAAGATCGAATCACCCATCAGCCTTTTGGACAGTTCCGAGGCATCGAACATCTGCAACCGATCTTTGAGCATCTTCTTAAGAGAGCCCTGCAATCGATTGATGGGCAAGCGGAATTCCGCATTGCGTGTAAAGTCGCCGGTGATGATTTCATGGCTGTTCACCACTGCGCCCGTACGTCCGGATCCCATCAGAGCCATCGTCTTGGTTCCGGCGCTGACCACCAGGTCGCCCCCGATCAGCACATCGCATTCACCATTCGCGACGCGGATGGCGGAAATATCCTCGGCCCGTTTCGCGATCCGGCAATGAATATGCACCGCCCCGCCTTTCTGGGCAAGACCCGCCATTTCCATCATGCCCACACCCTTGCCGTCGATATGGGCGGCCATGGCCAGTACCGCGCCCACGGTGACGACCCCGGTCCCGCCGACACCGGTGATGATCGCATTGTGGGTGGTGCCGATCTCGGGCAGTTCGGGTTCCGGCAGATCCGGCAGATCGATGCTGGCGGTGGCTTCCTTGCGGATCACGGCCCCTTCCAACGTCACGAAGGACGGGCAAAAACCGTTGACACAGGAAAAATCCTTATTGCACGAGGATTGATCGATGGCCCGCTTGCGACCCAGTTCGGTTTCTACCGGCACGATCGAAACGCAATTCGACTGTATCCCGCAGTCGCCACATCCTTCGCAAATATCGGTATTGATGAAAATGCGCTTGTCCGGATCTGGAAAAGTTCCGCGTTTGCGCCGGCGGCGCTTTTCGGCGGCGCAGGTCTGAACATAGACGAGCACGGTGACGCCGTCGATCTGCGACAGGCGCCGCTGGACGTTTGGCAATTCGTCTCGGGGGGCGCTTCGTACACCGGCGGGCAGCAGGCCGGGGTCGAAACCCTCTTTCGGGTCATAGACCACCTCGACCTTCGCCACCCCCATCGCAAGAACTTCGCGCACGATTCGATAGGCGTCGAGATCGCCTTCGTTGCTCTGCCCGCCGGTCATGGCAACCGCGTCGTTGTAAAGGATTTTGTAGGTCATTTTGGTGCCGGTGGCGATGGCTGCGCGGATGGCCAGCGAGCCCGAATGATTATAGGTGCCGTCGCCAAGGTTCTGGAAAACGTGATCACGGGTGGAAAACGGGGCCTCGCCGATCCAGTTGGCCCCTTCGCCGCCCATATGCGTAAACCCCAGCGTCTCACGGTCCATCCACTGAACCATGTAGTGGCAGCCGATGCCGGCATAGGCACGCGCGCCTTCGGGCAGCTTGGTGGAACTGTTGTGCGGACAGCCGGAGCAGAAATACGCCATCCTCTCCACGGCTTCCCCGACGGCGTCGGTCTTTTCCATCTCGTCAAGGGTTTGAAGCCCGGCCCTTAGGCGATCC
>JBCCVK010000444.1:0-1714 GCA_039195495.1 Pseudomonadota bacterium | reverse complement strand
GCATCTTCCTTCCCATGTTTTCGAAAACATCGGTCCTCTTCCTCTTACCCGGATATGTCAGGGAGGTTTCTACGTGCCACCCATGGGGATCGGACCCCCGCATCGAGCGTCGTCGTCTGCGATGGCTGCGCCGCATCTGCACTGTTTGGCCCGGTGGTGTTTCGTACCGGCGCTCGAAACCGGTCTGACATGGCGGTCGCACATCGCGCAGGACGCCGGTGACGGCGCTGTAGCCGCCCTCATTCCCCATCCCGCTGACCTCCGCAGAAGTCGCGCGCCGCGCAGATCGGGAAAGGTCAAGACCCGGTCCCGCAGATAGGCCGGAACGGATCGATCATCCTCGGACGCGGCTGACCGCGCCGGTGGGCGTATCCTTCGGCGGGCCTTCGGTCCCGCCAGTCTATTCAAGCCGTTCACGGGGGTTCGATGCCGGAGTGAGAATTTTATCGTATCACCTATTCGATACAGGTATATTTTCGTAAAATGACCGTTTTCCCGCTTTCCAAGGATCAATCGTCTCCAAATCCTCTCGTCATCATGAACGCCGATGCATCGGGCGATCGACCGCACTTCAACGGCAATGGCTGATTGTGTCGAAGACGTCATGCCGAAGCCGAAAAATCAAAAAACCTGCGACAAAAGAAAATGTTCCCTCTAATCTCTCGATTCATGTGCTGAACGAATAAAATCCCCTTGTTCGAGACCAAGTATCGAGAATGGACCATTGAAGTTGAACAAACTCGCACGCGACCTACTGCGGAATACCGCCCCCACTCTGCTCGCCGCTCTGTCCCTGCCGCCTCCGTTCAACGTGATTGCCGCCGGCATCGTGGCGGTCGCGCTTGACCAGTATCTCCCGCATGATACAGCCGAGGCGGAAACGGACGGCGTCCCGGCCAAAAAGCCCGCAGATCCGGACGTGATGATTCAGACCATCGAAACGAACGCCACGAACCCGGATTTTGCCCTGGCGCTTCGGAAGGCCGAGAACGATCTGCGGAAATACGAACTCGAAGCCGGGTTCCGGTTCCGGGAGCTGGATTTGCAGGACCGAACCAGAGCCGGGGATTTACAGCTCTCGGCGGGGATCGGCCGGGCCGCTTTCAAGCATGGTATGATCCTGGTGTGGATCGCGCTTGCGACCATGGGCCTTCTCATCATCGGACTTTTATTCGTCGTTTTCGGAGAGGTGCCCCAACGGCTGGAAAGTCCCAACCTTGCCATAGCGGCGTTTGGATTGATCGGGACGGTCATCGGTTTCGTCAATGGCATCGCGGGCACGGTCATCACGTTCTACTGGGGAAGCAGCCAGGGTTCGAAGGACAAGACTGATGCCATCCGCGACTCGATGAGAGAATTGGGATTGGAGCTTTCGAAGACAGCCGAGCGCAATGCCGCCACTACGACTAATCCGTCGATGCAGAGACACCGTTGATGATCCGCTGTACCTCTTTGCGCAGTATGGTGGCAAACGTGATCTTGGTCCCACCCACAGCGATCAGAAGTAAGGCAAACCATTCCAGGCCGCTCCCTTGTCCAATCGAAGTTCTCGAGATGGCCGCTGTGATCACATCCAAACCGTAAAGAAGGACAAGGCCAGTAAAGACAAGACAGATCGCCACCCCCCAGGGCGCATCCAGATGCATCACGAAGGCGGGTGATCCGGACACGGATGCGCCCGCCTTCGTGATGCATCTGGATGCGCCCTGGGGGG
>JBCCVK010000443.1:0-1718 GCA_039195495.1 Pseudomonadota bacterium | reverse complement strand
GTCGCTCTTCGAAGCTCATCGCAATGAAACTGGGCATGTGATCACCCATGCCGATCACGGTATTGCCATCGTCGTTCTTGGAACCGCCATGGTCGACGCGACCGCCCTTGAGGCGCGCCACCGGGCGTTTTTTGGGCTTTGCCACCGCCCGTGCCGTGTCTTTCTTGGCTGCGGATTCCTTGACGGCGGGCGGGCTCCAGGGACTGTCGAGGCGGGGAATGTCCTTGCCGGTCAGGGCTTCGACGGCGGCAAGCGGTTTTTCGTCGGCGGGAGTGGCGATTGTAAAGGCCGTGCCCGTGCGGCCCGCGCGCCCGGTGCGGCCGATGCGATGCACGTAATCCTCGGCGTGGCCCGGTACATCGAAGTTGAAGACATGGGAGACATTGGCGATATCCAACCCGCGCGCGGCCACATCCGATGCTACGAGAAAACGGATCTCGCCCGAGCGGAAGCCATCGAGCGTTCTCGTCCTCTGCGACTGATCGAGGTCGCCGTGAATGGATGACGCATTGTAACCATGTTTTTTCAGCGATTTGGCGACGATATCCACATCGGTCTTGCGATTGCAGAAAATAATGGCATTGGTGCAGGCGTCGCCTTCCTGGTCTATCAGCGCCCGCAGGATATGGCGTTTATCCTTGGCGGCCGTGTCGCGCCGTTTGGGGCGGTGATAAATGAGACCTTGCGAGATCGTTCGCGACGTCGTCGCCTGTCGCGTCACTTCGATCCGGACGGGATTCGCGAGAAAGGTATTGGTGATGCGCTCGATCTCGGGCGCCATGGTTGCCGAGAAGAACAAAGTCTGGCGGGTGAACGGGGTCAGACGGAAAATGCGCTCGATATCCGGGATGAAACCCATGTCGAGCATACGGTCCGCCTCGTCGACCACCATGATCTTTACGTCTGAAAGCAGCAGCTTGCCGCGTTCGAAATGATCCAGAAGACGGCCCGGGGTGGCGATCAGAACGTCAACGCCCTTGTCTATCAGCGTGTCCTGATCCTTGAACGAGACCCCGCCGATCAGAAGCGCCTTGGTCAGCCTGGTATGCTGGGCATAGATGTCGAAATTCTCGGCCACCTGTGCGGCCAGTTCTCGGGTCGGGGCCAGAACCAGGCTGCGCGGCATACGCGCCCGGGCCCGCCCCCGTCCCAGCAGCGAGATCATCGGCAACGTGAAACCGGCGGTCTTGCCGGTGCCGGTATGGGCAATCCCCAGAACGTCGCGCCCTTCGACTGCTGGAGGGATGGCGCCGGCCTGAATCGGGGTGGGCGTTTCATAGCCCGCGTTCTCGACCGCTTTCAGGACCTTCGCGTCCAGTTTCAGATCAGTAAATTTCGTCATTCACGTGTATCGATCACGGCACTGGGCCATATGGTTATGGGACACGGACAATCCTGCGCGTCCTCGAGTCGCATCCGCTGTTTCCAGCCGCCGCGCAAGGACATAACCCGCCCTCTATATCAGGTCAACGAAACTGCCGCATTTCAGGGATTTGGTGACAATATGCTGCACATTTACCGACAGGCGGGTCGAAATCAGGGGCGCGCGACGGCCGTGGCGCCCTGCATCCGGAACATCTGAAGCGTTTCCGGATCGTCGATCAGGGTCAGCGGCCCCCGCACGGTCACGCGCGAGAATTCGGGCAACGCGGGAAGGGGCCGTTTCAGATTGACTTCCAGAACCGGGCCATACCCGCCCGACCCGCAGAACGGACAAT
>JBCCVK010000442.1:0-1723 GCA_039195495.1 Pseudomonadota bacterium | reverse complement strand
GCCCCCTTCTACATCACGGATACGGACGAACGCTTTTGGGGACAGGACCGACTGAAGGATTTGGACATGCATCTCGACGGTCGGCTCTGACATGCCGCTCTGATGCCCGCAGTCGTGCCAGACCCATTTTCGACCGGAAAGGAAAAGCACGCCCCGCGCTGACATTTCCGATTTCCCAGGGCATCGCCGCGTCCGGCACGGATACGAATCCACCTGAATGGCCGCGAGCATGTTCGTGTCCCTTACAGTCGGCTTTTGAAACCCTACCCCCGAACCAGATGTAGAAAACGATCGATTTGATCGGCCTGCAATGACCAGCTGCACGTGAGACGGCAGGTGATCGGGTCGTCGTCGGCCTCCTCGGGCGGGACACCGGAAGAGGGAAAAAGATAATATTGCGCCCCTGCATTCGTGGCCCGCTCATGGGCCGCGCGCGGCATGTTCACAAACAACAGGTTGGCTTGTGGTTCGTGCTCGAAGGATATGCCCGGAATGCCGCGCTGACCGTCGGACAGACGCCTCATGTTGGCGTTTGCCTTGCGCGCCAGGTCCAGCCAAAATCCATCCGTCAGATAGGCGTCCATCTGGGCGGAAAGATATCTGTGTTTAGAGAACAGATGCCCGCCGCGCTTGCGGAGCAATTCGAACTCCCAAGCGTGATCGGGATCGAAGAAAATCACTGCTTCGACCCCCAGAAGACCATTCTTGGTTCCCCCGAAGACCACCGCGTCAATCCCGGCTTTCCAGGTCATTTCCGCCGGCGTGCAATCAAGCGCGACAAGCGCGTTCGCAAAGCGCGCGCCGTCGAGATGCGTCTTCAATCCGAACTCGCGTGCGATTTCCGTTAAAGCCCCGATTTCCGACAGGGCGTATATGGTGCCCGCTTCCGTCGCCTGTGTGATCGAGACCGGTCCGCGTTGTACGCTATGCACACCCTTGCTGCCGGATTGCCGTATCGCCGCGCGCAAGGCATCGGGGTCCATTCTGGCCGCTTCGCCGGGTACGAGCGTTATCTTGGCGCCGTTCGAGTAAAATTCGGGAGCGCCACACTCATCCTCCGCGATATGGCTGATCTCATGGCCGAAAATCGTTTCCCAGGGTTTGGCCAATGTTGCCAGGACGAGCGCGTTGGCCGCGGTGCCCGTCGCCACGAGATAAACCGCCGCCTCGGGGGCTTCGAAGATTTCACGGATTTTCACACGTACTTTTTCCATGATCGGATCGTCGCCGTAAGGCATCACATGCCCGGTATTCGCCTGAATCAGGGCCTCCATGATTCGAGGTGGTATCGGCCCCGTATTATCCGATGCAAAAAACATCAAAACGATCCTTCAATGATGTAATCTTCCCAGTCCGATTGCCGCACCATGTGTTCAGGCACGGTCCATCCCCTGACCGAAACCCCGGCTTCATGCACTGTCTCCAAGGTACCGGAAATCAGCGGATGCCAGTCATAAAGCGGTTTTCCCTCATGAAGCAGCCGGTAAGCGCAGGTCGCGGGCATCCAATAGGCGATGTCGCCGATATTTTCCGGTGTCAACGTAACGCATTCCGGCACGAATCGTTGACGCGCGTCATATCGTGTGCAGCGGCATGTTTCGCCATCCAGCAACCGGCACGCAATGCGGGTAAGGGCGATCTGCCGCGTATCGGCGTCTTCGAATTTGTTCAGGCAGCACCTGCCGCAACCGTCGCACAGGGCTTCCCATTCTTCCGACGTCAT
>JBCCVK010000441.1:0-1736 GCA_039195495.1 Pseudomonadota bacterium | reverse complement strand
CGATGAAAAAGGCGTCATCCGCATCCCGGGAAAACCCGATGCGACGGCGGAAACGGTGATCGCGAAAAAGGACGCCGGACATATCGACGTTTCGTGACGAATCCCGTGGCGAGACGGACGCGCAAATCCACGCTCGAAGACTGTATCGCCTCACGGATGACGGGGCGGGTGATTGTCGAGAGCGGGGGTATCGGCCGGCTTTTCGCCGCTGCCCCGGGCGATGCATCCGGTCCCGGACAGGGGCCATGGGAAAAGCGGAAAATCAAGGATCGAGTTCGGCATCCCAATAGAGAAAGTCGACCCAGCTCTCATGCATATGATTCGGTGGAAACTTGCGTCCCAGATTTCGCAATTCCTCGGCCTGGGGCCGACGCGCGGGGCGGCGCAAGGACATGCCGGCCTGCCGCAGGCTTCTGGAGCCTTTTTTCAAGTTGCATCTGGAACAGGCCGCAACCACGTTCTCCCAACTGGTGCGCCCACCCCGTGCCCGCGGCACGATATGGTCAAAGGTCAAGTCTCCTTTGGCTCCACAATATTGGCACCGGAACTCATCCCGCAGAAACAGATTGAAGCGGGTAAAGGCAACGCAGCGACGCGGTTTGACGTAATCCCTGAGCACCACCACCGAAGGAATGCGGATCTGCGTCGTCGGGCTATGCGCGACCTCGTCGTATTCGGCGACGATATCGACACGGTCCAGCCAGACGGCCTTGATCGCTTCCTGCCAGGGCCAGAGCGACAACGGATAATAGGACAGCGGACGGTAATCGGCGTTCAGAACCAGGGCTGGATGATGACGCAGCCTATTGGGTTCACGTACGAAACTCGTCCTGAAATCGACGTCCATCAGTGACTCCGCCCCCGCCTTGCGTCCGCCTGTCCCGACATCAAGGCGGGACGCCCGCCCCGATCTCCCTGAGGGAACTATATGTGGCGTTCCCGGCCTGACAACCCTCATACATTCAGTGGCGGTCAGAAGTTGGATAAGCCGAGTCGATCACAATCGTATGACGACCGCGCGTGGACGTTGCTCAAACCCTCAGTCTGTCTTTCATGAAGGCCACCGCCTTCGACAGACCATCCGGTGCGATTCCGTGGCCGACCCCCGTGGAAACATGCGTATGAACCTCGAACCCGGCCGCCGTCAGGGCGTCGGCCGCTTCGGGAAGGGAACGCGGCGGCACGACCTCATCCGCATCGCCATGCACCAGCAGCACGGGCGGTTTGCTGACCACCTCGTCCTGCAGTCGGCCGGGTTCCAGCAAACGGCCGGAAAAACCCACGACACCTGCCACCGGCCGGGACCGGCGCGGGGCGAGATGCAGGCTCATCATGGCTCCTTGAGAAAAGCCAAAAAGAATTGAATTCTCTGGCTCTAACCCTTCATCTTCAAGAACTTTATCAAGAAAGGCGCTCACGTCCCCGAGCGCGGCTTTCATGCTGCGCTCGGCCGCTTCATGGCTGGAACCGTCAAGCCAGGGAATCGGGAACCATTGGAACCCCATCGGGTTGTAGGTGCACGCCTCCGGCGCGTCCGGCGCATAAAAAGCCGTATCTGGCATATGCGGCGCCAACGGATCCGCAAGCCCCAGAAGATCGGCCCCATTCGCCCCGTAACCATGCAGAAAGATGACCAGCGAACTGGCCTGCCCCTTTGGTGCGCCACGTCTGGCACTGTCGAGTTCCCGGGTCATCGGATCCCTTCTCTGTTTTTTTCGGCGCGGTAATAGGCCCAT
>JBCCVK010000440.1:0-1753 GCA_039195495.1 Pseudomonadota bacterium | reverse complement strand
GTTCACCGGCATCTGGGTGAATTCGATCAGGAGTTATCGTCCGTGGCGGGGCGACCCGTGCGGGTGCAGTTCACTCCGCATCTGATTCCCGCAAACCGCGGCGTCCTGGTGACGGTTTACGTGAAAGGCAAGGCGCAGGCCATTCACGCGGCATTGCAAGATGCATATTCGGATGAGCCGTTCATCCTTACCCTGCCGTTTGGCGAGCATCCGTCGATTCACCATGTCCGCGGTTCCAACTTCTGCCATATCGGCGTGGTGGCCGACCGCATCCCGGATCGTGCGATCGTCATCGCGGCGCTTGACAACCTGACCAAGGGCTCTTCGGGACAGGCGTTGCAAAACGCCAATCTGATGTTGGGCGAACCCGAAACCGAGGGGCTGATGATGGCCGCCGTTTTCCCGTGAGGCGAAATGCATGGACTGAAAAAACGACGCAGGATACAGATCATCGTAATATCGATCGCGGCGCTGGCAATCTCTACTGCGATAATCGGCTATGCCATGCGCGACGGGATCAACTTCTTCCGCTCGCCTTCGCAGATCGTCGAGGCCCCGCCGGGCAGGCATGAGGTCTTCCGGATCGGAGGGCTGGTCGCCGAGGGCAGCCTGGTCCGTGACGAAGACGCGAAGGTGCGTTTCGAGGTGACCGATGGAGGGGCCTCGATTCCAGTCGAATACAAGGGTGTTCTGCCCGATCTTTTCAGCGAGGGCGAAGGCATGATCGGGATGGGCCGTTACGTCGATGGGGTTTTCCGAGCCACCGAAATCCTTGCCCGCCATGACGAAACCTACATGCCGAAGGAGGTCATAGACGCCCTGAAGGAACAAGGCGTCTATGTCGATCCCGAAGACGGCCGTCGAATGGAGTGACCGGCTGGATGACAAGCCGCGGTCGCTTCGGGCCGAATTCGAGGGACGTATCCGCACGCCGCCCGTGCGGAACGGGCATGCTGTGGGATATATGGAAGCGGATGCGGTTTTCCTTATACGCCACCGGACTTCAGGGGGTACATATCGGTCCGCTATGTGCAGGGCGGGACTGGCGTGGACCGTTTCCCGCTTTTCGCTCGCAAGCCTGTGACCCTTTGCCAGAGGAATGTATGGCGCAATTTCATTGGCGATAACGCATGACCGTCCTATCCTGCATCCCATGATTGCAGAACTTGGACATGCGGCGCTGATCCTGGCCTTCGCGGTGGCGATCGTGCAGATGACGGTACCGCTGGTTGGCGCGCATAAACGCTGGGTCAACTGGATGGCGGTGGCCGATCCGGCCGCCACGGCCCAGTTCGTTTTGATCGCCTTCGCCTTCGGTGCGCTGACCTACGCTTTCATCGTCTCCGATTTCTCGCTTCGGATCGTCTATCTGAACTCTCACTCGCTCAAGCCGATGCTCTACAAGGTTACGGGCGTCTGGGGAAACCACGAAGGGTCGTTGCTGCTCTGGATATTGATACTGGCATTTTTCGGCGCATGCGCCTCTTGGTTCGGGCGGGGGCTGCCGCCCACGTTGCGCGCCCGCGTTCTGTCGGTGCAGAGCGCGGTTGCCGTCGCGTTTCTGGCGTTTCTGCTGTTCACCTCGAACCCCTTCGACCGTCTGGCTTTCCCCCCCTTGGACGGGCAGGATCTGAATCCGTTGCTGCAAGATCCCGGCCTGGCCTTCCATCCGCCGTTTCTCTATCTGGGATATGTCGGACTTTCTATGAGCTTTTCCTTTGCCGCCGCCGCCTTGATCGAGGGCCGCGTCGAT
>JBCCVK010000439.1:0-1759 GCA_039195495.1 Pseudomonadota bacterium | reverse complement strand
GTTTCAGCCATATTGGGCGACGGCCGTTCCCGCGATCGCGGACATGTTCAAAAGTCCGCGCACGGTGATCGACGGGGTTACGATATGGGCGCGATTTCCCATCCCCATCAGGATGGGTCCCACTTCCAGACCACCCCCCTTCATTTTGAGTATGTTACGCACGCCCGAGGCCGCATCCGAACTGGCAAAGGCCAGGACATTGGCCGGGCCGGAGAACCGGGCATTTGGGAAGATGCGTTGACGCAGGGTCTCGTCGAGCGCCACGTCGACATGCATCTCGCCTTCGTATTTGAAATCCCGCGGCGCCGCGTCGAGAATTTCCAGGGCCGCGCGCATGCGTCGGCCGCTGTCGCATTCCAGATTGCCGAATTGCGAGTGCGAACAGAGGGCGATCTTGGGTGACACGCCGAACCGCCGGACGTGGCGCGCGGCGCCAATGACGACCTGCGCGATCTGTTCGGGTGTCGGCTCGGCATGGACATGCGTGTCGGTGATGAAAAGCGGGCCATCCTCGAGTATTATCAGACTGAGCGCGCCGATCGGATGCAGTTGCGGGGTGCCGAGAACCTGACGGATATAGTTCAGATGCCAGAGGTATTGGCCGAAGGTGCCGCAGATCAGGCTGTCCGCCTCTTCGCGATGCACCATCACCGCGCCGATGGCGGTCGTGTTGGTCCGCATGATTGCGCGGGCAAGATCGGGCGTCACGCCCTTGCGCGCCATGATCCGGTGATAGGTGTTCCAATAATCGCGATAACGGGGATCGTTTTCCGGATTCACCAATTTGAAATCCCTGCCCGGACGAATCGGAAGCCCCGCCCGCTCGCAGCGGCTCTCGACCACTTCCGGGCGCCCGATCATGACGGGAACGTCGATGGTCTCCTCTATCATCGCGTGGGCCGCGCGCAGCACGCGCTCCTCTTCGCCTTCGGCGAAGACGATTCGACGTTTGGACTGGGCGGCGGCGGCGAAGAGGGGGCGCATGATGAGCGCGGATTTGAAGACCGATTCGTCAAGCGCGGCCTTGTAAGCCGCCGGATCCTTCAGCGGCCGCGTCGCAACGCCGCTCTTCATCGCGGCCTGCGCCACGGCGCTGGCGACAACCCCCATGAGACGCGGATCGAACGGTTTAGGGATCAGATAGTCGGCTCCGAACGAAAGCTGCTCGTCCTGATACGCCGCGGCCGCTTCCGCGCTTGTGGTGGCGCGCGCCAGCGCGGCGATACCTTCGACGCAGCCGATCTTCATCTCGTCGTTGATCTCGGTGGCGCCGACATCCAAAGCCCCACGGAAGATAAAGGGAAAACAGAGAACATTGTTGACTTGATTGGGGTAATCGCTTCGCCCGGTGGCGATTATCGCGTCCGGAGCGACTTCGCGCACCTTTTCGGGAAGGATTTCGGGCGTGGGATTGGCAAGCGCGAAAATGATCGGACGGCGGGCCATCCGGGTGACCATTTCGGGTGTCAGGACGTCGGGCCCCGAAAGTCCCACGAACAAATCGGCGCCGTCGATGACGTCGTCGAGGGTTCGAAGCGCCGAAGATTGGGCAAATTCGGCCTTTTGCGGGTTCATTTGCTCGGTCCGGCCTTCGTAAATCAGGCCGGCAATGTCGCAAAGCCATATATTCTCACGTTTGACGCCCAGATTCACAAGCATGTTCAGACAGGCGATCCCTGCCGCGCCGCCGCCGGTCGAAACGACCTTGATGGCGCCGAAGTCCTTCCCGGCCACGCGCAAGGCGTTGCTCGCGGCGGCG
>JBCCVK010000438.1:0-1806 GCA_039195495.1 Pseudomonadota bacterium | reverse complement strand
GCAGCCTTCCGCATGGTCGGCCCGCTTTACGGCGACCGGGTTGGACTGGCCGTGGATCAAATCGCCTATTTCCTCGCCGTCTTCATCCTGGGCGGGGCCCTGGCGCAGATCCCCGTGGGATGGCTGGCCGACAAATATGACCGGCGCCACGTGATGATCGGGCTTTCCATCGCGGCCATCATCAGCTGCATCGTGACGGCAAGCTTGCAGGATCTGAGCGCGAATGGCGTGATGCTGACCGCGTTTTTCTTCGGCCTCACGTCCTTCCCGATCTATTCCGTGGCCGCCGCCCACGCCAATGATTTCGCCTCCGCCGAAGAACGCGTGGAATTGGCGGCAGCCCTCATGTTCTGCTTCGCCCTGGGGGCGATCGCAGCACCCCTTGTGGCCTCGACCCTGATCGAAGAATACGGCCCTGCGGCCATGTTCGTCATGCTGGCTGCATCCCATGCCGTGCTGATCCTCTTTGGCTTCCTGCGCATGCTCGCGCGCCCGACCATGGGCGAAAAGACACGCTATGTCTGGCTCCCACGCACGTCTTTCACCATTGGACGTCTCACTCGGTCCGAGGATGACACCAAAAACCCATAGGTTTCTTCTGGCTGAAAATATCCCCGCCGGAGGCAAGAAATTTCAAGCCGAACAGCTGGCCCCGCCAAGAACGCAGAACTTCGCGCAATGGGGATGGTTCAGGCTCACAGGCCGTTCCGCCTCTTCCAGCGTGGTGCCCATTTCGAACTGTTCATCATAGGGCAGCAAGGTACAGGCCAGCACGGCGGGTTTGTCCGCCCCCTTGCGCTTGACCACCATGCGGGAGGAAGCGCACATCACGTCATTTGGCGATTTGTTCAGAATGCCCCAACAGGCGGTGGTGATTTCCGGCACCTCTACGCTTTCGTCCATTTCGGGGAAAAGCACGGTCGTGCCCGGGTTGCTGGCATCGATATCGAACCCGTATTGATCATAAAGCGCCTGATAGCCCGCACGCGACTCCGCGTCAGTCTCGCCCCAGATACTGCGCCCCGCCACCGTCATCTGCACGCCATTGTCGCGCAACCAGCACATGCCTTCGATCATGCGATCAAAACTGCCACGCCCGCGTTCCTTGTCGTGGTTTTCCGGGTTCCAATGATCCACGGAGATCCGCAGCGTCAACTTTTTGCCAAACGCCTCATGCAGTTCCAGAACCCCATCCATCATCTTCTTGCGCATCATCGGGCGCATGGCATTGGTGAGGATCAACACGTCATAGCCCCGCTCCAGCGGCGCGCGCGCCATGCCGATCATCTGCGGGTTCATGAACGGCTCACCGCCTGTAAAGGCGATCTCGCGCAGGTTCCATTGCCGTTCATCAAGCTGGTCGAGATACTCCACCACTTCCGCTTCGGTCATGTATACCAATCGATTATTGGTGGGCGAACTTTCGATATAGCAATTCAGGCATTCGATATTGCAAAGCGTGCCTGTGTTGAACCACAGGGTTTCCGGCCGGGTCAGCCCCACATGAGCGCGCCGTTCCCCCTTGGCCGTGACCTTCGGGTCGACAAACTTGCCCGCATTGGCGGTGACGGCGGCGACATCTTTCATGGAAAGGCTCGAATTTGATTGCTTTCATCGCGTAACCTGCTTTTTTTGAAGCAAATTGCAATCGCCTTTCGCTGACAGGTTCGTGATATGCGCCCCGTGTTGCATACCCCGGACCGCGTGACAGGCCCCTGAAAAGGCAGCGCTTATGGTCTCCCGCGTCATCCCAGTTGATCCGTTCGACCTGGTGATCTTTGGTGGCACAGGCGATCTGGCGCGGCG
>JBCCVK010000437.1:0-1896 GCA_039195495.1 Pseudomonadota bacterium | reverse complement strand
TCCATGAAGCCTTCCAGCGCCGCCTGGCGTGCCGTTCGGGCGGGCGGCAACACCACCCAGACCGGCAGACCGGTCGCAAGCGCCCGTGAGGCCAGCATGCGCAAAAGCGGCGCACCATCCACCAGTTCCAATAGTTTATCGCGCCCTCTCATCCGGCGCGCCTGGCCCGCCGCCAGAAGCAGAATTGCGGTGTCAGCCACGCATGCGAGCCCCGTCCGGATCGAACAACGGCGCGTTCAACAATCTTGCCTTGCGTCTTTCGCCCAGGATTTCGATATCGACCTCCAATCCATCGGCAACTTTTTCCCTGGGAATCAACGCCATGGCGACCGATGTGTCGGTGTGGTGCGAATAGCCGCCCGATGTACAGAAACCCCGCACGGTGCCGTCGATCCATACGGGCTCATAAGCGATGACATCCGCATCCTCCGCCTCCACCGCAAAGGCCACGAGCGCGCGCGCGCTGCCTTCGGCCTTTTCCTTGGCCGCCGCCGCCTTGCCGATGAAATCGACGGGTTTGTTGAAGCGGATGAAACGATCGAGGCCGGTTTCGCCTGCGGTGTAATCCGGCGAGAACTCTGACAGCCATGATCCGAAGAACTTGTCCAGCCTCAACGACATCATCGCCCGCATCCCGAATGGACGTATGCCCAGATCCTCCCCCGCTTCCAGCAGCGTTTGCCAAAGCTGTCGCTGCGCCATGTGATCGACATAGATTTCATAGCCCAGATCACCGGTATAGCTGACCCTCTGAACCAAGGCGTCGCACATGCCGACGGTCATGGGCCGCACATCCATGAAACGCAGCGCTTCGTTCGACACATCGGCGCGGGTGACGCGGGACAGAAGCGTGCGCGCCTTGGGTCCGGCGATCTGAAAACCGGTCCGCGTGTCGCTGACATTCTCGATGCGAACGTCGCCTTCCAGATGACTTGCAAACCAGCGCAGATGATAATCTTGCGCGCCATAACTGGCGGTCAGTTGAAAACGATCTTCGTTCAGGCAGGATACCGTGAAATCGCCGATCAGCCGTCCCTTCGGCGACAGCATCGGCGACAGCGACAAACGCCCGGGTTTAGGGATCAGCCCGGCCATGATCCGGTCGAGCCACGCGCGCGCGTCGGAGCCGGCGACGATATACTTGCCGAAAGTCTGCACTTCGTTGATGCCGACATTTTCACGCACGGCCTTCACCTCGGCGCGCGTGGCCTCCCACGCGTTCGAACGTCGGAACGACGGCGTTTCGTAACGCGCCCCACCCGGCAGGGCGAAATAATTCGGGACCTCCAGTCCGTATTGATGGCCCCACACCGCGCCGAGGCCGTCGAAGACGTCGTACATCTGTGTCGTGCGAAAGGGCCGTGCAGCCGGCAGTTCCTCGTTCGGATAGACGACCGAAAAGCGGTTGCGGTAATTCTCGATGACCTTGGGCAGGGTATAGCCCGGCGTGATCCAGCGCCCGAACCGAGCCACGTCCATGGCGAAGACGTCACGTTCGGGCTCGCCTTCGACCATCCACTGCGCCAGCGTCAGACCGACGCCGCCTCCCTGGCTGAACCCCGCCATCACACCACAGGCGGACCAGTAGCCGCGCAGGCCCGGCACCGGTCCGACCAGCGGATTGCCGTCGGGGGCAAAGGTGAAGGGGCCATGGACCACCGATTTCACGCCGGCCCTCTCGAGCACCGGGAAACGCTTGTATGCGAAGGCAATCGAGGCTTCGATCTTATCGAAATCATCGGGAAGCAGTTCGTGGCCGAAATCCCAACTGGTGCCGTCCACGGCCCATGGTTTGCATGGCTGTTCGTAAAAGCCGATGCACAGGCCGCGTCCTTCCTGGCGGAGATAGCTTTCGCCCGAAGGGTCCATGACATGGGGATGCTCGGTCGTGCGTTC
>JBCCVK010000436.1:0-1939 GCA_039195495.1 Pseudomonadota bacterium | reverse complement strand
TTTTAAAAATGCCAAATAAAATCAAGTTCATATTATGAATGGCCTTATCGGGGGTCATCCTGCATTCTGCACATCCGCGCATGGCGGCGGTTTCGTGCTTCACCTTTGATCGGAGTGGTACGGACCGCTGTTATTCCGAGGCGCAACCGACACAGCGAATCGCGGTGGGATTCAGTTCCAACCGCTTCAGTGGCAAAGCGTCTCCGCAGATGTCGCAATAGCCGAACTCGTCCTTGTCGATGCGCATCAGGGCGTCCATGCGGCTCAGGCGGCCGACGGATTGTTGATCAAGCACCACCGTTTTCCGACCGTCGCGCCCCAAGACATCTTTCTTGCGCAGTGCATCCAGATCGGCCAGGATGCGTTCACGAAAACGGGCGCGGTCCTTCGCATTCATCTTCACTCCTAAATGTGAGATCTTCCATAAGAGATTTGTGTTTGTCGCAGAGCGCCTGCCCGTTGTAGAAGACACGCCAAACGGAGGAAACCCGATGGTCAACGTATATGCCGCCGTCGCCGAATTGGATCCGGTCTGGAGTCGCATGCGCACCGAGGCGGAGCAGGCGGTCAGGGACGAGCCGCTTCTGGGTGGTTTGCTGCATTCCGGCGTTCTGCATCATAACAGTCTCGAGCGGGCGCTATCCTATCGGATTTCTCTCAAGCTGGCTTCGGGTGAAATGTCCGAGCAGATTCTCAGGGAAATCGCCGATGACGCCTATGCCGCCGAACCGGCGCTGGGCAGGGCTGCACGTGCGGACATGGTTGCCGTGCTGGAGCGCGATCCGGCCTGCCATAGAATGTTGCAGCCGCTTTTGTTCTTCAAAGGCTATCAGGCGATCCAGGCGTATCGTATCGGCCGCTGGCTTTGGGAGCATGGCCGTGTCGATCTTGCCTATTTCATTCAGATGCGGGTATCGGAAGTCTTTGATGTGGATATTCACCCCAACGCGCGAATTGGCCAGGGTATCATGATCGATCACGCCCATTCCATCGTCATCGGGGAAACGGCCGTGGTTGGCGACAATGTATCGATATTGCATTCCGTGACTCTCGGGGGCACGGGCAATGAGGATGACGATCGCCATCCGAAAATCGGCGAAGGCGTGTTGATCGGAGCCGGTGCGAAAGTGCTGGGCAATATCGAGGTTGGTCATTGCAGCCGTATCGCCGCGGGTTCGGTCGTTCTGCAAGCGGTCCCGCCTTGCAAGACCGTGGCCGGAGTGCCCGCGCGGGTCGTGGGAGAGGCGGGGTGCGATCAGCCATCGATGACAATGGATCAGCTTCTGCGGTCCTGAGGGTGAGTTTTGGGCGGAGAGGCCCGGGAAGATACGGAACCAAGGAAGCGGACGCCGATGGGTCTGGATCGCGCGTCGGGTCGTCGGTCGACTGAGCGTTCGTTCGATGCGATTCCGGGCGACCCCCATCTTCCGTCGATCAGGCGCCTGCGCCATGATTGGTCTTGATATCCCCTAAGCCTAAGGACGTGATGGAGCCGCCGCGCTGACTTCATGTCGTGTCGCGGAAGACATTGCGGTGCTGGGGCGGGGGGCGATTTTTACCGAAAACGTTCGATCATGGCTTCAATTCATCGAGAGGGAAAATGATCACCCTGCGAGAGGGAAAATGATCACCCTGCCGTTCCGCAAGAGTGCATGGAAGGCATGATGTAATCGCCCGGCGCTTTGGCGTATCGTCTCACATGCATGCGCACGGGCCTCTGGCGGGAGACAGAGAAACACCAGCTTGTGCCTGGTTCCTCCATCCCCGCCGTGTGGCTACTGACAGACCAATTGAAAGCTCCACGAGAGGGATGTTGGCACGAAGGGGGCCGTTCTTCTAATGAAAATCTGTTTTGGGCATCATTCCACTGGGTGATACTTTTGTTTTTTCATACACTTACCTGGTTTTCGACCGATGGTGTGAATGGTCATCACAGCGA
>JBCCVK010000435.1:0-1941 GCA_039195495.1 Pseudomonadota bacterium | reverse complement strand
CCCGTTCGGCATCGAGGGGGCGGAAAATCAGGCCGGTGACGACGCCGTCGCGCATGGCCCGTTCGACGATCCCGTTCGAACCGCGGTCATAGGTCAAAAACCCATGCCCCGAGGCTGCAAGACTGCCGAGGATCGGGCCGATCAACGCCTGGTCGGTTTGAAGCGGGTCGCCATCGGTCTTGTCTAACAGCGCCACCGCCTGGGGCAGAGACGTCCGAAAGGCTTCAAGCGCCGCTTTGATGCCGCCGGACGGCACCCTTTCCGACAGTGCATCGGCCATGATCAGAACCTCGTGGCCCGCCCGGCGATAGGCGGCGGCGGCGGCGGCGGCGTCATCGCGTGCGGGATCGATCGCGACGGTAATCGGAAAGTCCAATCCGAGAAGGCCGTCGCGTGCCGAGGGGTGGTTTGGACGGTCGATTAGAATCACCGAAAACAGCGGCTTGTCGTCTGGATTGGCGAAAGTCTGGGCGAAACGAACAAGGGCGTCCGTGACCGTTTCTTCCGGTGCGTTCCCGCTGGGCCGTGCGGCCAGGGCGGCGCCTTCTGCGGTGGTGGGCGCGCGCCCCGGCGGCTCCGTCGCGACGGTGGGCACCTCGGGCGCAAAAGGTGTGGATGTGAGGGGTCGAACCCGCGGCACGGCCCAGCGTGGGCCGGAGGGTTTGGGGATGATCATATCGGCGCTTTCGGACCGCTGTGCCTGCATGGCCGGTGGAATCGTCACATCCGGGGCCAACGGCGCATCGGGCTGCGGCGCCAGGCTGTCGATGCCGGTGGCGCCGAACGCCATCGGTGCCGACCTCCCTGCCCGCGGCAGGGACGGCAAGGCCGCGGCAGCGGTGGGGGCTGCGACATGCGGAACTTCCAGCCCGGCCTCCGGCAACCCGGCCGGGCGGGTGACGTTATCGGACAGATCGTTTATCCGCTGTATGGTGGGTGTCTCGACCGCCCGCACCGCCTGAGGCGGGCGGATCGTGTCCTCTTGCGGCAAGAGCAGCGTCTGCTCGGGCTTGGTCCGGTTGAACTCGGACTCTGCCGGCACCTCGACCTCCGCCTCTCCCGGGGGCGTTTCCGGCAGGGGCAACAACGTGGACAAGACCGCCAGTCCGATCCCTCCGAACAGGGCGCCCCAAAAGATTCCCGACAACAGTCCGCGCATCATGACAGATCCGCCCCCTCGTCTGCCCATTCCCCGTTGCATGGGCGGGTCCTGGTCCGACACCCTTGACCCTGCCCTTTGCCTCTGAACATGTATAGCGTGAGCCGAACGCACGTGACACCCCGTACAAAAGGGCCGCGGAAAAATGCTGTTGCTGATCGATAATTACGATAGCTTCACTTACAATCTCGTTCATTATCTGGGTGAGTTGGGAGCGGATGTCGTCGTGCGCCGCAACGATGCCCTGGACGTTCGGGAAGCCATGGCGATGAAGCCGACGGGGATCGTGCTGTCCCCCGGGCCCTGCGACCCCGACCGGGCTGGCGTCTGTCTTGCGCTGACCAAGGCGGCGGCGGCGGCCGGAACCCCGCTGCTGGGCGTATGCCTGGGCCATCAGACGATCGGTCAGGCATTCGGCGGCAAGGTCGTGCGCCATTGCGAAATCGCGCATGGCAAGATGGGGCTGATTCATCATACCGGTCAAGGCGTGTTCCGACGCCTGCCCAGCCCGTTCGAAGGC
The DNA here is from genome assembly GCA_039195495.1 of Pseudomonadota bacterium. Lineage (GTDB taxonomy): Bacteria > Pseudomonadota > Alphaproteobacteria > Rhodobacterales > Rhodobacteraceae > JBCCVK01. Next base: position 262 of record JBCCVK010000435.1, on the reverse strand, counting down.
ACCCGGTATCATTCGCTGGTGATCGAGCGCGCCAGCGTGCCCGACATGTTGGAGGTCACGGCCTGGCTCGGGGACGGTACCGTCATGGGGGTACGGCACGAGACATCGGCGATTCACGGGGTTCAATTCCATCCCGAATCCATCGCCTCGCAGCATGGGCATGCCATGCTTCGGAACTTCCTCGACATGGTGAAAGTGAACGCACCTGCATGAGCGATATTCTGAAACCGCTTTCGGGCGCCTTCACCGGAGCGCATTTCTT
>JBCCVK010000434.1:0-1952 GCA_039195495.1 Pseudomonadota bacterium | reverse complement strand
GCGATGGCAGACGCCGAGAATATCAATTTCGACCGCGAGAACACGGGGATCCTGCATTTTTACGAAACCAAGGCCCAGTTTCAGGTGGCCGAAAGGGTCACGGAACTCTTGAAGAAGGGCGGATTGGAGCGCCGTTCCGTCGGGCGCGAAGAGATAAGCCAGATCGAACCCACGCTGAAGGGCAACATCTATGGTGGGTTCTATACGGACAGCGACTTTACGGGCGATATCCACAAATTCACCAGCGCCCTGGCCAATGCTTGCGTGAAGCGTGGCGTCGTGTTGAACCTCTCGACGGTGGTGGAAAAACTCCGCACCGGCAATGGCAAGATCGAGGTGTTCAGCCGCATTGAAGATGAGCGCGGTGCGTCCTCTCCGGGCCTGCATAAGGAGGTTTTCGATCAGGTCGTGATCTGCGCGGGCGTGCAGTCGCGCAAGTTCGCGGCCATGCTGGGAGACCGTTTGAATGTCTACCCGGTCAAGGGATATTCGATCACCGTAAACCTGGAAGACGAGGCCAATCAGGCGGCGGCTCCGATGACGAGCCTGCTGGACGATAATGCGAAATTGGTCACCAGTCGGTTGGGCAAGCGCCGTTTCCGCGTGGCCGGAACCGCGGAATTCAATGGCTATAGCAAGGACATCGTCTGGTCGCGGATCGACCCGATGCTGAAGTGGTGCCATCGTCACTTCCCGGACATGAGCACCGAAAGCTTCGTGTCCTGGGCAGGACTGCGCCCGATGATGCCGAATATGCTACCGCGTGTCGGACGTGGGAAACGCTCCGGTGTGTTCTACAACACTGGTCACGGACATCTCGGTTGGACGCTGTCGGGCGCAACATCCGACATTATCTCTGAACTCGTCGTGAACGAAAGGGCGGCGTGATGAAGGGCTTGCCTGACACCATTCCGACCTATGACGACATGCTGGCCGCGCATGAGCGTATCAAACCCCACATCCTGCGGACACCGGTTCGCATGTCGGCCCATTTGAATGAACTGGCGGGCGCAGACCTGTTTTTCAAATGCGAGAACTTTCAGGAGCCCGGGGCGTTCAAGGTGCGGGGAGCGGCGAACGCCGTTTTCGGGCTGGATGACGCGCAGGCCACCAAGGGTGTCGCGACACATTCAAGCGGCAATCATGCCTCGTGCCTGTCTTATGCGGCGATGCTGCGCGGGATCCCGTGCAATGTGGTGATGCCAAAGACCGCGCCTCAAGCGAAGAAAGATACGGTACGGCGCTATGGCGGCGTTATCACGGAATGCGAACCCTCGACCTCTTCGCGCGAAGCGACCTTTGCCAAGGTGCAGGCTGAAACGGGGGGTGATTTTGTGCATCCCTACAACGATCCGCGCGTGATTGCAGGGCAGGGGACCTGTTCCAAAGAGTTCGTGGAACAGACGGACGGGCTGGATATTTGTATGGTGCCGATTGGCGGCGGCGGGATGGTGTCGGGCACCTGCCTGACCCTGTCGACGCTGGCACCCGAGACCCAGATCATCGCCGCCGAGCCGGAACAGGCCGACGACGCCGCGCGCAGCTTCAAGGCGGGGTACATCATCGCTGATGACGCGCCCAAGACCATCGCGGATGGGCTTCTGGTGCCTCTGAAAGAGCGCACTTGGCATTTCGTGTCAAACCACGTGACCGACATCCTGACCGCCTCGGAAGATGAGATCATCGAGGCGATGAAGCTGACATGGAAACACTTGCGGATCGTGATGGAACCGTCCTCGGCGGTGCCGTTGGCCACGATCCTCAAAAACAAGGAACGCTTCGCGGGCAAACGCGTCGGCGTCATCATCACCGGCGGCAATGTCGATCTGGACCGGCTGCCCTGGAACATAGGAGCTTGAGAGCGATGAAAGACATGAGTTTTGACGAGATGGATGTGGGTTTTGACGTGCCAGCCGTGCCCGGTATGGACGAGGCGGACATCCAGACGCCGG
>JBCCVK010000433.1:0-1962 GCA_039195495.1 Pseudomonadota bacterium | reverse complement strand
GCGCGCCCATATAGGCGTGTCCGTCCAAGGTGACATATTGCAGGCCCGCATCGGGGAATTTCATTCCCATGATATCGGTTATACCGTTCTTCGAACCGTCCACCACGCCGGTTTGAAACGAGGTGAAGAGTTCCGGCCAGGGGATCGGGGTCGGGGCGGCCCCCAGCGCCTTCACCAGTTCCTGGGGCAGATCGGCGACGACGGTCCGGATCTTCAGCCCCTGCATGTCGGCGGGTGAGGTCACCCGGCGTTTGGTATTCGCGAAGTTACGCCAGCCGCCGGTGTTGCCGATCGTCATCAGACGGATCGTGTCACCCGAGTCGGCCAACGCCATGGCGCGCATCTTGCGCACGAAATCGCTCTGCAGCACGTGTTCGGCGATTCGGTCATCGGCCATCAGATACGGCAGATCAAGCACCTGCACATAAGGAAAGATGCCCGAGGCCCCACCCGAAGTCGAAATATAGATGTCGATCGAGCCATCGGCGACACCTTGCAGGCATTCCGCACCATTCGAGCAGAGCTGAGTGCCGATGAAAACCTCGACCTTGATCGCGCCGTTGGAGGCCGACTCGACATAGCTCTTGAACACGTTCAATCCGTCGGCATCTTCGTCGTTTTCATTCGAATTCGCGGTGGCGCGGATGGTCATCGCGTGGCCGTCGGCGAATGCCGACCAGCCTCCGCCGGCCAGCATCGCGGCGACCAGGGTCGCCGTCTTCAAACCTTTCAACATATATAACCTCCCTATCCGGTCCTTGGTTGAGATTAATTCACGAATCCCGCCAGGCGGGGAATCGTCATCGATATCGCCGGAACGTAGGTGATCAGAAAGATCACCAGGATCTCCACGGCGAGAAACGGCAAGATGGCGCGGCTGATCGTTTCAACCCGTTCGCCTGAAACCGAACTGGCGACAAACAGCACCAGCCCCATCGGCGGTGTGGCCAGACCCACGGTCAGATTCACGCTCATGATGATGGCGAAGTGCACCGGATGCACGCCCAGATCGACGAAGATCGGTCCAAGGATCGGCCCAAGGATGATGATCGCGGGGCCCGCGTCGAGGAACATGCCGACCACGAACAGCAGGAGATTGATCAGAAACAGAAGAATCAAGGGATTCTCGCTGAGTGTCAGGATGAACTGGGCCATGATTTCAGGCGCATGCGACAAGCTGACGACGGTCTTGAACGCCACCGCCGCGCCCACCAGCAGCAGCACCGTGGCCGCGCCCATGGCGGCGCGGCCCAGAACCTGCGGCAAATCTTTCAACGTCATCGAGCGCAGGATGAAAAAACTGATCAACAGGGCATAGGCCACCGCGATGGCCGAGGCTTCGGTCGGGGTAAAGACCCCGATCAGGATGCCCCCCAAGATCAGAATCGGCGTCTGCAGGGGCGCCACGGCTTTTTTACAGACCAGACGAAAGTCTTTGCCGACCCTTCGCCGCATTCGCAGCAACAGAAAATGCGCCACCGGCAGCAGGATGAGAAATACGAGCCAGCCGTTCGCCTGCAATCCGACGAGGCGGCTGATCAGCATGTAAGGAACCATCAAAAGACCTGCCACGTTGATCCGCAGCAAGATCAGCGATATCCAGTATTCCAACGGGCTGATCGTTTGACTGGCCTGCACGATGCGCGTGGCCTTGGGCAGATCGTATCTGTCGGCCATCAGCCGGACCACGATCATCAGACCAGCGCCGACCATGATGCCGGGCACGATGCCCGCCATGAAAAGGGCGGCAACCGATTCCCCCATCACGTAGGCATAGATGATCATGATGCCCGAAGGCGGAATAATCGGTCCGATCACCGAACTGGCCGCGGTGACGGCGGCCGCGAATTTGCGGGTATAGCCGTTTTTTTCCATCGCGGGAATCAGCGTCGAGCCAAGCGCCGAAGTGTCGGCGACGGCCGAACCGGAGAGGCCCGCAAACAGAATCGAGCTGAGAATATT
>JBCCVK010000432.1:0-1971 GCA_039195495.1 Pseudomonadota bacterium | reverse complement strand
CGGTCGATCCCGGCAATCTCTTGTTTCTGGCCTGGATCGGTGACCGTCCGGTGATCGGCCTGCCGGGATGTGCCCGCTCGCCGGCGCTCAACGGGGCCGATTACGTTCTGGCGCGTATTGCCTGCGGGATTTCCGTTTCCAACGATGACGTCGCGGATATGGGAGTCGGCGGTCTCCTCAAGGAGATCCCCGTGCGCGGTCGTCTGCGCGAAATGGAATAGGTCCGCCGAAAGACCGCGATCTTTCTTTCCCGCCGATATTCTTAAAACGGTTCTCAAACGGAAAATCGCGTGCTTTAGTGGTTCCGAAGACAGCAGGAGGATGCGATGCCACAGGTCTTTATGACTGTGAACGGCAAGGCCGTTTCCCGGGACATGCCCGCCAACACGCTCTTGTCGGGCTTTCTGCGCGACGGGTTGAGATTGACCGGTACCCATGTGGGGTGCGATACGTCGCAATGCGGTGCGTGCGTGGTGCATGTCGACGGTGCGGCGGTCAAGTCCTGTACAATGTTCGCAGCCGAGGCGGAAGGCGCCGACGTGACGACGATCGAGGGTATGGCCGATGCGGATGGTTCGCTGGGTACGATCCAGCAGGCGTTCCGGGATTATCACGGTCTGCAATGCGGCTTCTGCACGCCGGGCATGGTGATGTCCGCCGCCGCGCTTTTGAAAGAGACCCCCAAACCGACCGAAGCCGAGATACGCACCTATCTCGAAGGAAATCTCTGCCGTTGCACCGGCTATCACAATATCGTCAAGGCGATCATGGCCGCCAGCGGCCAGACGGTGAGCCCGGTCGCCGACGGATAACGCATGCCTGCGGCGCATCCTGGGCATGCGCCCTGCCAAATGAATATTCAGGGAGGATAACAATGCCTAAAGATGGCGGCATCGGCGCGAGCTCCAGGCGCCGCGAGGATGTCCGGTTCTTGACCGGACGTGGACGCTACACCGACGACATCGACCTGAACGATCAGGCCTATGCGTTTTTCGTCCGATCGGACGTGGCCCATGGTCGAATCAATTCCATCGACACCGCCGCTGCCGAAGCGCTGGAAGGCGTGATCAGGGTCTTTACCGCGAAGGACTTCGAGGGCGTGGGCGGTCTGCCCTGCGGCTGGCAGGTAACCGACCGCCACGGGGCGCCCATGCAAGAGCCCAAACATCCGATCCTGGCGGAAGGCCGCGTGCGTCACGTGGGCGACCCGCTTGCGGTTGTCGTGGCCGAAACGCCGGAGCAGGCGCGTAGCGGTGCCGAAATGCTGGAAATCGACATCACCGAACTGCCCGCGGTGCTCGACATGAAGGCCGCGCTGGCCGACGATGCGCCCGCGGTGCATGAGGAGTTGACGTCGAATCTGTGTTACGATTGGGGCTTCGTGGAGGAAAATCGCGCGGCCGTGGACAAGGCGATCGAGAACGCGCACCACGTCACCACCTTAGATCTGCGCAACAACCGTCTGGTCGCCAGCCCGATGGAGCCCCGCTGCGCCTTAGGTGCGTATGACGCGGCGAGCGACGAGCATACGCTCTATACCACCAGTCAGAATCCGCATGTGATCCGGCTGCTGATGGGGGCGTTCGTGCTCGGTATCCCCGAGCACAGGTTGCGGGTCGTGGCGCCGGATGTGGGCGGCGGTTTCGGCGCCAAGATATATCACTACGCCGAGGAAGCTTTCGTGACATTCGCCGCAAAGGCGCTGCGGCGGCCCGTGAAGTGGACGTCGAGCCGGTCCGAGGCATTCGTGTCCGATGCGCAGGGCCGCGACCATCTCACCAAGATCGAACTGGCGTTGGATGAGACTGGCAAGTTTCTGGCGATTCGCACGGATACGCACGCCAACATGGGCGCGTATCTGTCGACCTTCGCGCCATCGATCCCGACCTGGCTGCACGGCACGCTGATGGCGGGCAACTACACCACACCGCTAATCTATGTGAACGTCAAAGCCGTCTTCACCAACACGGT
>JBCCVK010000431.1:0-1973 GCA_039195495.1 Pseudomonadota bacterium | reverse complement strand
GCTTCAGTTCGGCGACACCAGCGGACCCGTGATGCAAGCCATCGCCTTCGGCGCCTTCGGCAACCCTCTGTGTAGCGCGCTGGGACAGGCCGGACATCAGAGGTTCCACCTTACCGGCCAGTTGGAAATCAACCGATGGGGGGGGCGGCGGACGGTGCAATTGCGGCTGGAGGATGCCGCCCCCGCCATATCGGCCGGATCCGGATCGGCTGCCGGCACATTTTCCGCTTGATCCCGTCCAGTCGATTTCATAGACAGCGGTTCACAGAAAACGCGGTCCCTTCGTCTATCGGTTAGGACGCCAGGTTTTCAACCTGGAAAGAGGGGTTCGATTCCCCTAGGGACTGCCATTCTCTAGAAATACGGAAGATAAATCGACCAGCCTTGAGCGCGGGTTGGGTGAATCGCCGACACCATCTTGCACTGATCCGCCATATTGGCGCCCTGTCGGAAGGGTCTCCGCAGTTCAGAAGATGTATCTTTCGACCTCGAAAGGGCCTTCGCGATCGGCGGTGGTTTCGGTTCACGGACGGGCGAGGCATGGCATGAAAATTCACCGGAAGATCGCGGCATGTCTGCAAGCGGACTCCGCCATGAAAGAATGCTGGACTTTTTTTCGGAATTGGGTAGAGTGGTGTCGTTCATAGCTTCTTTTTCCAGGCTACTCCGCTTCAAGGGTCTCTGTCCAACATATGCAGGGACCCTTGATTTTTACCCGAAAGAACATCCCCCGTCTTCGATGGCATGGATTCATTTCACGGCCGCGTTCGACCGGATGTCGCGCCATCGCCTCGTGCCGTCACCAGATGGGCGGAGCACGATCGGCGGCGACAGGCATGACGAACTTTCGACGGCCAAACTCTCACCCGATCGGGAAATCGTATAACGGGCTCGGCCCCGTTGCTTGGAAACATATGTCGCCTCGTCCGCATCATTCAGCATCCTCCAGGCATTCGGAACGTCATAATGACTGGAAACCGAGATACCGATGCTGGCAGAAATCCGACAGGATCGACCTTTGAACATCACCGGTCTTTGCAGCTGCCTGATGATCCGCAGCGCGATACGGTTCAGAAAGACCAGATCATTGCAATTCCGAAAGATCAAAATGAACTCGTCCCCGCCGACCCTGGCCACGAGATCTCCGGCGCGCGTCTCATGGGTCAGAACATCCGCCACATGCAACAAGACATGATCGCCTGCCGCATGGCCCTGAATGTCGTTGACCCGTTTGAAGTGATCCAGATCGACATGCATCAGGCTGAAGGCTTCGCGGTCGGCGGTCTGGGTCAATCCATTCAGCATCTGGTCCATCGCGCGGCGATTTTTCAATCCGGTCAGGGCATCCGTGAACGCCTTTTCCTCGGCGGCCACTTTCGAATCGTGCAAACGCTCGGCCAGACACGCCATTTCGCGGTAAGCGGCCTCACTGACTTCGCTCAGATAAAGCATCTCGGCCGTCAGACCGGTCACGGCGAAATCCGACACGGTCAGCCCGTATCGCCGGACCGCATTGACGACCGTGAACCCGAAGGACAGATCGACCAGCGCCCCCGCATCGGCCGGGAGGGGTACAACCGTTCCTTTGAAGCGTTGGCCGGGTATGCCTTTCAAGGCCAAGCGAATGCTGCTGCCCGACAACGTCAAAAGATCGGCAATGCCGGTGATTCTTCCCGGGCGGCGCACATCCAGGACATCCTGCACGGGCCGGTCGGCCAGCCGGTCTGGCGCGCACAATTTGTCGAGTGTGCGCCCGGCCCTCAACACGCGTCCCGAAGCTCCCACGAGGATATGCATCGGCATCAGGAGGTCAAGCGCCGCACCATCCAAACCGATTTCGTCGGTGTTCCTCGGCTTCGTCACGACCGGCACGCCCGGTCGCGGGCGGCGTCCAGCCCGTGTCGAAGGCTCGCGAACGCTTCATCATCGATACACGGCGCCGACGAATCGGCATGGCCGGATATCGTTTCAAG
>JBCCVK010000430.1:0-1984 GCA_039195495.1 Pseudomonadota bacterium | reverse complement strand
GAGTCACGGCGTGGTCGAGCTTTTCGCCCGTGGATCACCCGGCACCAAAAGCCCTTTTCCGCCCGAGGATCTTCTTGAAACGGGGATTGGGATTTATCTGCGTGGTCTGGGTCTTTTGGCTCCGGACACCTGACGATCATCAGTCCCGGAAAACCACCAACGAGCGCAGATCCCAGCTGATCCGGGTTCGGTCCCCGCGCGCGAGCACCGGCCGCCAGCTGAGATTTTTCATCGAGACCGTGACCGGATGCGCCAGACCGTCCAAAACGACATCGTAATAGGTCATGTCGCCATAATAGGCCCGATCCTCGATCACGCCTTCCGACATGTCGCGCGTACCGGGCTCGCCCTCGAACAGCAACGACAGCGACTCCGGTCGGACGCCGACCTTGGCGTCCTTCTCGGGGACGCCAGAAGGACATTGCCCGGTTTCGACCTCGACGCGACCAAGCCCCGCGACCTCTATCCGAACCTTGTCGGATGTCTTGTCGACGACCTTGCATGGCAGGAAATTCATCATACCGATGAACCCCGCGACTTTCCGGTCCACGGGTCGACGGTAAAGCCGTTGCGGGCTGGCCAGTTGTGCGATCATGCCTTCGAACATCACGGCGATACGATCCGACATGATCAGCGCTTCCTCCTGATCATGGGTGACGAGAATGAAAGTGATCCCCACCTGCCTTTGCAGACGCCGCAATTCCATCTGCATATGCTCGCGCATTTTCTTGTCAAGCGCGCTGAGCGGTTCGTCCAGCAACAGCACCTTGGGTTTCAAGATCAATGCCCGTGCCAGCGCCACGCGCTGGCGCTGGCCGCCGGACAAGGCATACGCGGAGCGTCCGCCGTAGCCGTCCAACCCCACCATGTTCAAGACGTCGATGATCAGGGCGTCTTTCGCGCCTTTGTCGATATCGGTCCGGCGGCGCAGGCCAAAACCCACATTCTCCGCCACGCTCAGATGCGGAAAGATGGCATAGGATTGAAACACCATATTCGTGGGGCGCCTGTTGGCCGGCACCCCGGCCATCGGTCTGCCGTCGATTTCCAGCGTACCGGACGACAAGGTTTCAAATCCCGCGATCGTGCGCAAAAGCGTGGTCTTGCCGCATCCCGAAGGCCCCAGCAACGAGAAGAATTCACCCGAGCGGATATCCAAATCGATACTGCGCAAGGCGTGATAGTCACCGTAATGCTTATTGACGCCTTTCAGCGAGATGATGGACCGGTTCACAAAAATCCCCCCGAATCTTTGGCCCCTGCCCGTTCCAACCCGCGCCGGCGATAATATTCGGCGATACTCAGCAGAACGACCGAGAGCAAGATCAGAATGGTGCCAAGCGCCATGATGACCGGAAGCCGCTGCGGAAAACGAAGCTGCGACCAGATATAAACCGGCAAGGTCGGTTCGGTGCCGGTCAAGAAGAACGCGATGATGAACTCGTCAAGCGAAATGGTGAAGGCAATCAGCAGTGAGGAGATGATGCCGGGCATGATCAGCGGCAGCGTGATCAGACGGAACGTGGACCATCTGTTTTCACCCAGATCATAGGCCGCCTCCTCCAACGAGGTGTCCAGGGTCAGGAAAGCCGAATTCAGGATCGCGATGGAAAAAGGCGTGCAGATCAGCACATGCCCCAGGATCACCGTCCATGCGCCCAGATGAATCCCGAGTTGCAGCAGCACGACCAGCAACGATACCGCCACGATGATTTCCGGCAATACCAGCGGCAGCATCACGAGGCCGATGATACCCTGTTTGCCGCGGAAACGGTATTGCGCCTGCGCCCGTGCGGCGCCCAACCCCAACACCGTCGAGATCACCGCAGTGATCAGGGCGATCTTCAGCGAATTGAAAACCGCCTCGTGAAGGGCCTTGATCTCGGCCAATTGTACGAACCACTGGCCCGTGAAGCCGCGCAGGGGAAACGCGATGATCGTGCCGTCATTGAAGGCGAAAATCGGCAGCAGCAGGATCGGCGCG
>JBCCVK010000429.1:0-2000 GCA_039195495.1 Pseudomonadota bacterium | reverse complement strand
CCGGCAATGACGTGATCATACGAGAGGACGAACAGCCCGCCAGGGCGCGCCCCGATAAAATCCCGCGTCTGAAACCCGCTTTCCGCGAAAACGGAACGGTGACGCCCGCCAACAGTTCATCCATTTCCGATGGCGCGGCGGCGTTGACCCTGGCCCGCGAAGCCGTGGCTGAAACCAAGGGCCTGAATATCAGAGCGAAAATCGCGGGTCATGCCAGCCACGCCCAGGCCCCGGGCTGGTTCACCACGGCGCCGGTGCCGGCCGCCCGTAAACTTCTCGACCGGATCGGCTGGCGGGTATCCGATGTGGAGCTTTGGGAAGTGAACGAAGCCTTCGCCGTGGTGCCCATGGCCTTCATGCGCGAGATGGGCATTCCACGGGACGTTTTGAACGTCAATGGCGGGGCCTGCGCTTTGGGTCATCCCATCGGCGCCTCGGGCGCGCGGATCCTCGTGACGCTTTTGAACGCGATGGAAAAACGCGACCTGAGGCGCGGTGTCGCGGCCGTCTGCATCGGCGGGGGCGAAGGCACGGCCATCGCCATCGAACGTTTCTGAACCTCCGGTATGCGCAACGCATTCCCGGAGAAGCCGCAGCGAACCATCCCGCAGGACATTTATATGACCCGAATTGATTATGACGGCCTTGCAAGGACCATCGCCAGCCTGACCAGGGGCGAGGACGACGTGATCGCCAAAATGGCCACCGTGGCCTGCGAGGTGCATCATGCCGACGATCGGTTCGATTGGACCGGCTTTTACCGCGTAGTGCAACCGGGTCTTTTAAAGATAGGCCCTTATCAGGGCGGCCACGGCTGCTTGGTGATCCCTTTCGACCGGGGGGTTTGCGGCGCGGTGGCGCGTAGCGGTCAGGCGCTGCTCGTGCCCGATGTGGAAGCGTTTCCCAACCATATCGCCTGCGCCGCATCGACCCGATCCGAATTGGTATTGCCGGTATGGAACGGAAGCGGGGCGTTATTGGGCGTGTTCGACCTGGACAGCGACCAGCCCGAGGCGTTCATCCAGGATGATGCGGATCAATTGGCGCGGATTCTGGCCCACACCTTCCACTAAGCGACAAAACGCCGGCAATCGATGTAAACATGTCCGCATATCCCCACCGACTTTCCCGGCATCGTACGGAACCTTCTTGATTTACTCGACGACTCGGGAAACCATCGCGAAATCGCTTCGTTCCGCGAGGTTCCGAAACCATTTTCCAGACAAAGGCTCCGATGCGCCCACATCCCTTACATATAACGTCCAGCTGTCGACCGGGCTTCTTAATCGGCGGGCCAAGCACACCGTTTCATGCCCCGTCCCGGCAGGGAGATGACGATATTCGGCCGCAATTTCCGGCTCTCGTCGGCGGTGGCATACCCGGTGCCACCCTTCGGGAAACCGTCGGTTTTCGGCGACACGGACCGGGCTTCACCCACGGCGACGACGATTTCACGAATAATCCACGGCGCGGCCCGGGTCAGCATCGCGCAACCAGGAGGGAATGAAATGAACGGTTCCTGCTTATGCGGAGGGGTGGCATTCGCGGTCAGATGTCCGCCCGCGGGCGGCACGCTGTGTCATTGCAGCCAACGCCGCAGGCAATCGGGTCACGTTCGGGCCTCGGCGGTGGGTCCGGAAGACGATCCGATCCTTGGAAACGATGACACTTTGCATTGGTGCCGTGGCTCGAATGCCGCCGAACGCGGGTTCCGCGGCGTTGGCGGGGCCTTCCCGTTCTGGCGGAACGACGAGGAAAACACCTTATCCCTCAACCTTGGCGCCATCGATGGACCGACAGATCTGCGCTTGCAAAAACACATCTTCATCGCCGAAAAGGGCGACTGTTACGACATCGCGGACGGTATGCCGCAAAGGGGGAACTGATCATGGCGTCATTTCCGACGACGGCCCGCGTCGTCATCATCGGCGGCGGCGTGGTGGGCGTCTCGACACTCTATCACCTGGCCACAGCGGGTTGGACCGATTGCGTATTGCTGG
>JBCCVK010000428.1:0-2027 GCA_039195495.1 Pseudomonadota bacterium | reverse complement strand
GCGGCCCATGGGGACATGGCCACCAATGCCGCGTTGGCGCTGGCCAGGCCGGCCGGCCTGGCGCCCCGCGACATCGCCAAGGCACTGGCCGTCAAGTTGCGACGGGATCGGCGGCTCTCCTCTGTCGAGGTGGCTGGCCCCGGCTTTTTGAACCTGCGACTGGTGGCGGAAGTTTGGCGGAACGTGATCAAGACGGCGCTGATCGAGGGCGGTGATTTCGGCCGCAGCCAGATGGGCGCCGGCAGGAAGGTCAATGTGGAATATGTCTCCGCCAACCCTACCGGGCCGTTGCATGTGGGCCATGCGCGTGGTGCGGTGTTCGGGGACGCCTTGGCGACCCTGCTGGAGTTCGCAGGCTATGCGGTTACGCGGGAGTATTACGTCAACGACGGGGGGGCGCAGGTCGATGCGCTGGCCCGTTCGGTCTATCTCCGTTATCTTGAGGCCCATGGCCGCGATGTGGAATTCGCCACCGATTACTATCCGGGCGATTATCTTGTCGCGGTGGGCAAGGCGCTGGCGGATGACGCGGGCACCGCTTATGTGGATCAGCCCGAAGACGTTTGGCTGGACGATGTGCGGCGGTTCGCGATCGATGCGATGATGGAACTGATCCGTGAGGATCTGGCGCTGCTGGGCGTCGAGATGGACGTGTTTTTCAGCGAGAAATCGCTTTACGGAACGGGTCGCATCGAGGAGGCGATCGAAGAGTTGGGGCGCAAGGGCCTGATCTATCGTGGAGTCCTGGAGCCGCCCAAGGGCAAGATGCCCGAGGATTGGGAAGCGCGCGAGCAGACGCTGTTCAAGTCCACCACCCATGGAGATGACGTGGATCGTCCGGTCATGCGATCGGATGGCCGCTGGACGTATTTCGCGCCGGATATCGCTTATCACTATGACAAGATGCAGCGTGGTTTCGACGTGCTGATCAACATCTTCGGCGCCGATCACGGCGGCTATGTCAAACGGTTGCAGGCGGCGATGGGCGCGTTGTCGGACGATAGGATCCCGCTGGAGATCAAGTTGACCCAGCTCGTGAAACTGTACAAGAACGGCGCCCCGTTCAAGATGTCGAAGCGCGCTGGAACCTTCGTCACTCTGCGCGACGTGGTCGAGCGGGTGGGCGCCGATGTCACGCGTTTCGTCATGCTTACCCGGAAAAATGACGCGCCGCTTGATTTCGATTTCGACAAGGTGCTGGAACAGTCGAAAGACAATGCGGTCTTCTACGTGCAATACGCCTATGCGCGGATTCGCTCGGTGCACCGCAAGGCGGCCGAAGCGGGCATCGACACGCGCCGCGAGGTGCTGGCCTCTGCCGATTTGTCGTCGATCTCGGACGAGGCTGAACTGACGCTGGCGCGCAAGCTCGCCGAATGGCCGCGCCTGGTCGAGATTGCGGCGCGCACGCGCGAGCCCCATCGGATCGCCTTTTGTCTTTACGATCTGGCCTCCGATCTGCACGCGCTCTGGAACAAGGGGAACACCCGCCCGGAGCTGCGATTCCTGCAAGACGGCGATGCCGCCGCCACGCAGGCGAAGGTTGCTTTGATTCAGGCCGTCGCCGTTGTTATTTCTGCCGGATTTGCTATCCTGGGGGTGGAACCGGTCGAAGAGATGCGCTGACAAGGCCACCGTACCGGTCCGTGAAGGAAGACAGGCGAATACCCTCCGACATATCCCGGGGCGGTACGGAGAGGCAGAGCATGGCAGATGTGGAATTGGATGATTTCGACCGGGCCGCGGAACGGCCGGGCGTGGCGGCGGTTCTTGCGAATTGGGCCGGCGCGTTGATGTCGGTGGGTTTGGTGGTGGGGCTGTCGGTTTGGGGGTATCAGATGACGTCGCGCGATGTGGCCGGCGTGCCCGTGATCCGGGCTCTTGAGGGGCCGATGCGCGTGCAGCCGGAAAATCCCGGCGGTAAGCAGGTCGCGCATCAGGGGCTGACCGTGAATCGCGTGCAGGCCGAAGGTACGGCCGAACCGCCCGCGAACCGCATTATTCTTGCGCCGCGTCCGATCGATCTG
>JBCCVK010000427.1:0-2047 GCA_039195495.1 Pseudomonadota bacterium | reverse complement strand
TCTTTCTTCTTCGAGATCGCCCAGCCAAGCCCCAGATCCTGCGGGATCACGGTGCCGTCGGTCTCATCTCCGATCATGATAAAGCCCTTTTCGGCCCGCATGATATGCAGCGCCTCGGTCCCATAGGGCATAATCCCGTGGGACTGTCCGGCGGCGAAAAGCGCCTCCCACAATTGCAGACCGTATCCGGCGGGCGTTGCGATTTCATAGGACAACTCGCCAGAGAAGCTGATCCGGAAAATCCGGACCGGGCATCCCGCCAGGGCGCCCTCGACATAGCCCATGAACTTGACTGCCCCGGCGCTCAGGTCCACATCGCAACCCGCGGCTTCCAACACCTTGCGCGCGTTCGGTCCGGCCACAGCGATCTGTGCCCACTGATCCGTGACATTGGTGGTCCAGACCTTCATGTCCCACCATTCGGTTTGCAGCCATTCTTCCATCCAGGCATGCACCCGGTCGGACCCGCCCGAGGTCGTATGGCAGAGGAATTCGTCTGGCCCCGTGCGCACGACGACACCGTCATCGAACAGGAAGCCGTTTTCGGTGCACATCAGGCCATAGCGGCAGCGGCCCTGTTTCAGGGTCGACATCATATTGGTGTAGATCAGATCCAGGAATGTGCCCGCATCCGGACCTTTCACCACGATCTTGCCCAAGGTGCTGGCATCCAGCATGCCCACCGAGCGCCGCGCATTCAGAACCTCGCGCGTCACAGCGGCGTGGCGATCCTCGCGGCCTTGGACGTAGCAATAGGGCCGGTACCAGTCGCCCACCGGCTCCCAGTCCGCACCATGAGCATCGTTCCAGCCATGCATCGGCGTCTGCCGCACGGCTTTGAACAGCGGCCCTTTGGCTGACCCCGTGATCGCGCCCATCGAGATCGGCGTCTAGGGCGGCCGGAATGTCGTGGTGCCGACATCTGGGATATCTGCCCCCAACTCATCGGCCAACAGGGCCAGCCCGTTGATGTTCGAGGTTTTGCCCTGGTCCGTCGCCATGCCCAACGTGGTGTAGCGCTTGGTATGCTCGACGCTTTCATACCCTTCCCGCGCGGCCAGGCGGACATCCGCCGCCGTCACGTCGTTCTGGAAGTCGACGAAATGTTTGGTGCCGTGGCGGTATTTGCCTTTGGACGGGGTGAACCAGTGCGGCTCCATCGGGTGTTCTTCGGGGGCCTCGATTTGGTCCGCCCCCATAATCTCGGCCGCGGTCAGATCACCGTTCGCAGCACCAACGGTACGCGCCATGGCGTTGCCATCGACACCTGTAGGAGGGCGATCTGGGTCAGGCTGGAACATCGCGCGCTCGGCGTCCCATTTCAGCTTGCCCCCGCAATGGGACCAGAGGTGCACCACCGGGCTCCAGCCGCCCGAGGTTGCGATCAAATCGCAGAAGATATGCTCTTCCCGGCCGCCGAGGCCGTTTTCAGTCAGCTCTCCGGTCACGACTTCGACGACGTGCTTGCCACCCTTGGCTTTCGCGATGCCGCGGCCGGGCTGGACTTTGATACCTTTTGCGCGCACCGCATTGGGCAACTCGCCATTGGCTTTGGGGCGGACGTCCAGCACGGCCTCGACCTTCGCGCCCGCTTCTGCCAAGGCCAGGGCGGTGCGGTAGGCGTCGTCATTGTTGGCGTAGACCACGGCCTTTTGGCCCGGCACCACGCCGTAAAGCCCTACATAATCGCGTACGGCCGAGGCCAGCATCACACCCGGAAGATCATTGTTGGCAAAGGTCAGCGGGCGCTCGATCGCCCCTGTTGCAATGACGATCTGACCTGCCCGAATGCGCCACAACCGGTGGCGCGGCGCGCCGTTGTCCGGCGCATGATCGGCGACACGCTCGTAGACCATGACATAGCCGTGGTCGTAGACGCCTGCGCCCCTCGCGCGGGTCCGCAGCTTCAGATTTGGGATGGCCACGATATCGGCCTGCTGAGAGGTCACCCAATCGACAGCATCCTGCCCATCGATCCGTTCGCCATCCACGACGGCGCGGCCACCCAAACTGGCGGTCTGCTCGACCAGCAGCACTTCGGCCCCGG
>JBCCVK010000426.1:0-2064 GCA_039195495.1 Pseudomonadota bacterium | reverse complement strand
GCGCATGATAGCCAAACAACCCTGCGACCCCGAGCATCCAAACGCGGAAAGGAATACCGTAAAGGCGGGAAATGCCGCCTTTGGACCATGCAAGCCATGTGCATCCAACCAGGCCGCCGATCATGAAGCAGATCGCGCTCAATTGGAATGGCGGCACCGGGGCGGACCCCACGGTGAAAAGCGCCAACAATGCCCAAAGCAGCACCGCTATGAAACCGATGGCGGTGGCACCGGTTCTGGTCATGCCGGAATGTCTCCGGCGGGGATGATTTCCCGTCCGTCCCGCGGGTAGAGCGACTGCTCGGTTTCCGCCATGATCCAGTCACGGAACGCCTTGATCTGCGGTCGGTTCACGGCCCCCTTGCGGCATAGGAAACGAAAATTGGCATCTGTTGCGAGGGCCTTGGCGAAAGGTGCGATCAGACGTCCCTCGTTCAATGCCTTCGAGGTCAACGTGACCCGGCCAAGCAGGATGCCGCCCCCGGAAAGTGCCGCGTCAATCGCATGATCCGCCTGGGAGAAATGCGGACCGTGCCAATCGGTTCGGTCGATACCATTCAGACGGAACCAAGCGTCCCAGTCACAGGGCGGCTCGAGAAATCTCATACTGTCGTCGTTGAGCAATGGAGCCGTTCGCATCGCCGCGAGCGTGCCGTATTTCCCGATCAGTTCGGGGGCCATCATCGGCGTCATCCATTCCCGCATGAGGGGTTCCGAATGCAGTCCGCGATCGGGACCATAACCGAAACGGATGGCGACATCGATGTCGTCACGCTCGAAATCCATCATGCGCACGCTGGCCGAAAAACGTAGCTCGATCCGAGGATGCGCCTGGGCAAAGTCGTAAAGTCGCGATGCCAGCCAAACCGCGGTGAAAGCCGGGCCGGCCGTGACGGTAAGCGAGGTGGTATCGCCCAACCGTCGTGCTGCGCGCCACGCCGCCGCCAATGTGGCAAAGGCGTCGGCCGCTCCAGGCGCCAGCACCCGTCCGGCCTCCGTCAACTCGACGGCGCGGTTAAGACGGCGGAAAACGGGCTGGCCCAGATGTTCTTCCAAGGATTTGATCTGAAAACTCAACGCGGCAGGCGTTACATGCAGTTCCGCGGCAGCTCGTGCGAAACTCATATGCCGTGCGGCGGCTTCGAAGGCGCGAAGGGCAGTCAGAGGCGGCAGGCGGTCGCGCATATTCGGGCCGGTTAAATAAAACTGAATCGATTGTTTGAAAAGTCTTGTTTGCAGCCTGTTTTGCTAAGGGACATATTGAATACAGATAAAGGATACTGATGCTTGAAGGAGGTTTCATGTTCGAACTCGCCATCACCACCGCTCATCGTGACGCCATTCGCAAAGCCCATAGCGAAAGGGCCAAAACGTTTTCCGAACTGCTGGGATGGCCGAAGATCCTCGCCGCCCGCCTCCTCAGGATCATCGTGGCGCGAAAAGGGCTGGCCTCCGGCACATAGGGGCCAGCCGTCAAGTTCCGGACGGCGCATCACGCCATATATTGCCCACCATTGGCCGACAAGGTCGAACCGGTAATGAAACCCGCCTCATCCGAGGCCAGAAACACCACGCAGCGGGCGATTTCTTCCGCCTCTCCCAAACGCCCGACGGGGATCTGCGGCAGAATGGTTTCGTTCATGACCTTGTCGGGAATGGTGCTCATCATTTCGGTATTGATGTAGCCGGGACAGATCACGTTGACGGTGATGCCCGCACGAGCCCCCTCCTGTGCCAGCGCCTTGGTGAAACCGATGTCGCCAGCTTTCGCCGCGGCATAATTGGTCTGGGCGAACTGGCCCTTCTGGCCGTTGATGGAGGAAATGGTGATGACACGGCCGAATTTCCGGGCGCGCATTCCCGGCCAGATCGGATGGGTCATGTTGAAGACACCCGAGAGATTGGTTTCGATAACGTCCTTCCACTGTTGCGGCGACATCTTGTGGAATGGCGCATCGCGGGTGATGCCGGCGTTGTTTACCAGAACCTCGACAGGGCCCAGATCGGCTTCGACCCTTTTGATGCCCTCGACACAGGCATCATATTCACCCACATTCCACTTAT
>JBCCVK010000425.1:0-2082 GCA_039195495.1 Pseudomonadota bacterium | reverse complement strand
CTGCCCCCGGGTCCGATGGGTTTATTACAACGCCCATTTATCGCCATAGCCGATCGAAACCGGCACCCCATATATATGCCGACAAGAGGGCAAAAAAAAGATTTACGATAGTCGCATGGCGGGATTTCTGAAGCTTGGTAAGCGCGCACTCACTTCTTTGGGTGCGCGCCGTTACGCGTGGCGAGTTTGGCGATCATCGGCGATGTGCGCAGCAGCATTGAAAAACGTTCCCGCGCTTCCTGTGAGACCCGCGGGCGTTTCACCATGCGGATGAGCGTCGCGAAGATCAGCGACGCATGCACAAAGCTGGTGTAAGCGAAGAACGCGGAGGCGCCGAATTGCTCGATCACCAGCGACCCGACAAAGGGTCCGACGCTGGCCCCCAGGGCATAGATGAACAGCAGTCCGGCAGCGACCTGAACATATTGTCCAGCATCAGCACGGTCGTTGGCATGCGCGACCGAAAGCGAATAAAGCGGGATTGCAAAGGCGCCGAACAGGAACGAGCCGAAGTAAATCGCATTCACGGTTCCGGCGGGAACCCATGCCAGATACAGGCCGGCGACGGCTGCTCCAAGTGTCGCGACAATGACAATCCAGCGCCTGTCGTAACGGTCTGAAAGATATCCCAGCGGATACTGCAGCAAAGCACCGCCGACGATGTTGAGGGCGATAAAGATCGCAATCTGCGTCGTGTCGAGGTCCATCCGCTCCGCATACAGCGGTCCGACCAGCCGAAAGGAGGCATTCGTCAGCCCGAGGGTCAGGCAGCCCAGACACCCGATCGGCGAGATCACCCAGACATCCTTCAGACTGAAGCTGAACCGCTTCGGCGGCTTGGGACTTGAACGGTCGGCGAGCGAGACAGGGACCAGGGAAAGAGAGAAAAAGATCGCGGTTATGGCGAACAACTCAAATCCGCCGATGCCGAAAAGCGGGAGCAGGAACTGTGTCCCCGCGACTGCACCGAGATCGACCAACCGGTAGATGCTGAAGACACGTCCCCGATCCGTGTTTCGCGAACTGGCATTCAGCCAGCTCTCCATCACCATGAAGAGCCCGGAAAAACAAAATCCCATGGCAGCGCGGATGACCATCCACACATAGGGGTCGATGACCAGAACCAGCGCCAGTGTTCCCGCAGAGGCCACTGTCGCCAATGCGGCGAACACCCGAATGAAACCAACGCTTCTGATCAGTTGCGGTGTCAGAATGCAGGAGAGGGCGAAGCCGGCGAAATACGCCGTACCGATCAGGCCGATCGCGATCGCGCTGAATCCTTCCGCGTCGGCACGCAATGTCACGAGCGTGCCCTGAATGCCGTTTCCCGCCAGAAGAATTCCGGCGGCGACCAGTAACGGAATGAGATGTCCTATGGAGGGCATGACGTCTGCGACCCAACCGATTGTGCTGCGCGCGCATACAGCAAATCGGCCGGCAGGAACACCCGATGAAAAAGCAGGGCAGTGTTGTGATCAGTGCATGGCGGGTGTACAGGCGAAAAGATCAGCGGCCGCGGGTCTTCCTGGCGATTTCGGCCCATTTGGTATCGTCCCAATCCTGCATGGTCTGGACCGCTGAGCTTTGTATGCCCTGCAGCGATTTGCCGCCGTCAATCACAACGATCTCGCCATTGATGAAACCGGCCTGATCGCTGACCAGATAAGCCGCCAGATCGGCAAGCTCGGAGTGCTCGCCGACGCGGCGCAGCGGAATATCGTTGGTCATGGGAAAGGCGTCGAGGTCATCGGGCCGCAAACGGGACATCGCCCCTTCGGTCGGAAACGGTCCGGGCGCTATGGCAACGGATCGCACGCCCTTCGGCCCCCATTCCACGGCAAGGCTTCGGGTCATCGAGGCGACTCCGGCCTTGGCCATTGCGGAGGGCACCTGAAAGGGCGCGCCATACAAGGCCGACGTCGTGAGAATATTCAGAATGACCCCCTTGTGGCTCGCGTCGATCCAGCGACGCCCACAGGCGATCGCGCAATAGGCCGAGCCGTGCAGAACGATGCCAAGGATGGAATCGATTGCCCGGTGTGAGAGTTCCTTTGTCTGGGCAATGAAATTGCCCGCTGCGTT
>JBCCVK010000424.1:0-2087 GCA_039195495.1 Pseudomonadota bacterium | reverse complement strand
GACGCCATTGCCTCCGGCATCACGACCATGTACGTCGGCGGGACCGGGCCCGCGTCGGGAACGTGCGCGACGTCCTGCACGCCGTCGGCGCACCAGCTCAAGCAGATCATCCTGGCCACCGACGACTACCCGATGAACCTCGGCTTTTCCTGCAAGGGCAACACCTCCGACACGACCGGCGTGCTGCGGGACGTCGTCAAAGCCGGGGCCTGCGGGCTCAAGCTGCACGAGGACTGGGGCACGACGCCCGGCGCCATCGACAATTGCCTCGAGGTGGCCGACGCCCTGGACGTCCAGGTCATGATCCACACCGATACGTTGAATGAATCCGGCTTCGTCGAGAACACCATCGCCGCGATGAAGGGCCGTACCATTCACGCCTTTCACACCGAAGGGGCCGGCGGCGGCCACGCACCCGATATCATCAAGGTCTGCGGACAAGAGAATGTTTTGCCATCCTCGACCAACCCGACCCGTCCCTTCACGGTGAACACGCTCGAGGAACATCTCGACATGCTCCTGGTTTGCCACCACCTCGACAAATCGATCCCCGAGGACGTGGCCTTTGCCGAAAGCCGCATACGCCGTGAAACGATCGCCGCCGAGGACATCCTGCACGACATGGGGGCGTTTTCGATCATCGCCAGTGACAGTCAAGCCATGGGCCGCGTCGGTGAAGTCCTGATCCGCACCTGGCAAACGGCGGACAAGATGAAGAAACAGCGAGGTCGGCTGGCGGACGAGACCGGGGACAATGACAACCTGCGCGTTCGCCGCTATATCGCAAAATACACCATCAATCCGGCGATCGCCCACGGCATGTCGAACCATATCGGCAGCATCGAAGAGGGTAAACGCGCCGATCTGGTGCTTTGGAACCCGGCATTCTTCGGTGTGAAACCGGATATGGTTCTTCTGGGCGGAACCATCGCCATGGCGCACATGGGTGATCCCAACGCCTCGATCCCGACACCGCAGCCGGTCTATTCGCGGCCGATGTTCGGCGCCTATGGTCGCTCGGTCGAGCAATCCGCGGTGACCTTCGTCAGTCATGCCGCAAACGATGCGCGCATCCGACAGACACTTGGTCTCGCAAAGCATGTCGTACCGGTCGAAAATACACGCAACATCGGCAAGAAGAACCTCCTGATGAACGATGCATGTCCAGAGATCGAAGTTGATCCTGAAACCTACGAAGTCCGTGCCGATGGAGAATTGCTGACATGCCAGCCGGCCGATATCCTGCCGATGGCGCAGCGGTACTTTTTATTCTGAACGACGACGATGCTGGTCAGCCGCACCATCGCCCCTGCCCCACTGGATTCGGAAACCGTCAGCCTGACCTACGATGATCGGTTTCTGCGCCGAAAAGTGCTCCGGACCGACAGCGGGGAGGCGTTTCTGGTGGACCTCGACCATGCGCGGTCGCTGAACGACGGGGACGCCTTCGTGCTTGAAGACGGCCGGATCGTCTCCGTGATCGCCGCCCCCGAGGCCCTTCTCGAGATCACCGGCCCGGAACTCACCCGGCTGGCCTGGCATATCGGAAACCGACACACGCCGTGTCAAATCGAAGCCAAGCGCCTGCTGATCCAACGAGACCATGTTCTACGCGACATGCTGGAGAGGCTGCACGCCGATCTGCGCGAAGTCGTCGAACCGTTCACGCCGGAAGGGGGCGCCTACGGGCATGGAAGGACTCATGGACACAGCCACTGACATACAGATTGTGACGCTGGCCCAGTGGCTGTCGCCCGCCTTCCCCGTGGGTGCGTTCCACTTCAGCCATGGATTGGAATGGGCCATCGACACGGGTTCCATCGTCAATGGTGAAAACCTGCGTCACTGGATCGCGGACCTCCTGGAGATGGGAACCGGCGCCAACGACGCGATCTTTCTCGCCGCGGCATGCAATGCCGCGACGGAGACGGCGTTGGCCGAGGTCGACGCCACGGCGCGCGCGTTCGCACCGTCATCCGAGCGCCTGAAGGAAACCTTGGAGATAGGCGGCACCTTCGGGAAAATCGTGGGCAGCCTTCTGGGTCGGGAATTGCCACGACTGGTTTATCCCGTCGCCGTCGGTCATG
>JBCCVK010000423.1:0-2089 GCA_039195495.1 Pseudomonadota bacterium | reverse complement strand
GTTCGTGTTTCGCGCACTGCCCCAGATAGATTTCCGACAACCCCCCGGTATAGACATGAGCCGTGTCGAAGAAATTGACACCGGCGTCTCGGCAGGCGTCGTACATGGCGCGGCTTTCGGCCTCGTCGGCACGGCCGCCGAATTGCATGGTGCCGAAGCAAAAGACCGAAGAGGGGGTTCCGTCTGCGGCGATCAGCGGCTTGGTCATGGCGCGATCATGGCACAGCGGAGAAGCCCACGAAAGCCGCAAGATCCAGGGGGGCCTGAATTTTACCCAATCCATGCACCCCTGGACACGATCATGTGCCGCGGCCTACGGCACCCTGCCGAACGGAAAAGACCCGCGGCGCGAATCTTCGCCTTCCCGACCCTCATACGCCCGCGATGACGAAAACCGTCATCGCCGCTCAATTGGGGATATCGCCCGTCAACCCCTCGACATAGAAGTTCATCCCCAACAGCACGCCATCGTCGGCCACTTCGCCCTCGGCCAGCCATGCCGATCCGTCCTGCCTGTTCAGCGGGCCCGTGAATGGGTGATAGTCGCCCGCGGCGATCGCATCGCGCAACGCCAACGCTTCGCTTCTTACATCGGCGGGCACCGCATCGGTGATCTCACCGATCTTCACCATGCCGGGTCCGATACCGTCCCAAGTATCACCGCCTTCCCAAACGCCGTCTATCACCGCCTGCACGCGTGCGACGTAGTAAGGTGCCCAGTTGTCGATGATCGATGAAATCCGCGGACGCGGCGCATATTCGTACATATCCGACGCCTGGCCAAAGCTCAGCACGTTGCCCGCCCTTTCAGCCGCCGCCTGGGGTGCGGTCGAGTCGGTGTGCTGCATGATGACGTCGACACCCTGATCGATCATGGCCGTGGCCGCGTCGGCCTCCTTGGCAGGGTCGAACCAAGTATAGACCCAGATCACCGACATCTCGACATCCGGATTCGCCTTTTTGGCATGGATATACGCGGCGTTGATACCCCGGATCACTTCCGGGATCGGAAAGGACGCGATATAGCCGATCTTGTTGGTCTTGGTCATCTTGCCCGCGATATGACCGATCACCGCGCGGCCTTCATAAAAACGCGCCGAATAGGTCGACACGTTTGGCGTGTTCCGCTTGTAGCCGGTCGCATGTTCGAACTTCACATCCGGAAATCTGGCCGCCACCGCATTGGTGGCATCCATGTATCCGAAGGAGGTGGTGAAGATGAGCTCCGCCCCCGACAGCGCCATCTGGGTGATGACCCGCTCGGCATCCGCGCCGTCCGCGACGTTTTCCTGATAGATGGTCTCGACCCTGTCGCCGAACTCGGTTTCGACCGCCAGGCGGCCCTGATCGTGTTCATAGGTCCAGCCGCCGTCGCCGATAGGACCGACATAGACGAAACCGACCTTGGTCTTTTCATGGCCATCGGCCAGCACCGGGGTGGCGGCCCCCAAGACAAGGGCGGTGGCCAGGATGGATTTGAGAAGATTCATATGGGATTCCCCTTGAGTGGTGAACCGGGCATTTCGTGTCCCGGCCGAGCGAAGCCTCATTCCGAGGCGTAAAACACACGACCCAGAGAGCCGGGCGCACCGAGCGCGGCACGTCCACTACGGGCCGAGATGAAGACCAGCACCAGAATAGTTATCAGATAGGGCGACATCGACAAGTATTCGACCGGAATCGCCACGCCCGCGACCTGCAGATTCAACTGCAGCACCGTAATCCCGCCAAACACATAAGCGCCCAGGAGCACCCTGATCGGGCGCCAACCGGCGAAGACGACGATCGCCAGCGCGATCCAGCCCGCCCCCGACGTCATTCCGTCGGTCCATTGCGGTACGCGCACCAGGCTCAGATAAGCTCCGCCCAGTCCCGCACAAGCTCCACCGAAGACGATGGCGGCGATGCGGATGCGCACCACCTTGTACCCCAAGGCATGGGCCGCATCGTGGTTTTCGCCCACCGCGCGCAGAATCAACCCCAGGCGGCTGGCGCGCAGCAGCCACCAGAGCAGCGCGAGCAGGGCGAGGCTGAGATAAACGATGATGTCATGCTGGAAGAACACACGCCCCAGCACCGGCACATCGGC
>JBCCVK010000422.1:0-2097 GCA_039195495.1 Pseudomonadota bacterium | reverse complement strand
TTACGACGAAGCGCGGGAAATGATCACGCAGATCGAGCTCACGGCATCGGAACTTTTCCTGCAATCCGCATCCCGGGGTGACCAGAAAGGCCGCGAAGCGGACATCATGGGTCTGTTCGTGGCTTTGACCACGCTCGTGGAAGCCCTGTTCGAAGATCACGCCTCGTTGAAGGCGGCAGTGGTCCTGGAGTTGAACCGATTGGAGGATTCGGTCACCTATTCGCCGTTTGGCATGGACAGCCGCGCCGCCGCTCCTGAAAAAGTTGCACCAATCCGCGTTCAATCCGCCATAATGAAATCCAAACTTCGCGAATGCTGGCGAAAAATTCCCCGTGCCTTGGGGCGGATAAATTAATGTATCGGGATTACGGGAACATCGTCGACGAAGATGTAATCTATTTTATTTTCCGGGCTTCATACCGCCGCCGCCAGTGCGGTTGCGCCCCGGGAGCAACACCAACATCGTCTCCGGATCGTCACATACTCTGACCGGTCCATTCGTCGCCGTTTCGGATCGAGCGACCGGAAAATCGGCCCCGGAAAATCAAATCGAACCCAGCCGATCGCCCTGACCGCCGATGCGTCTTCCCGGAAAGCTTTCGCGGATCTGATCGGGACGGGCCCGCCTTTGCATCGCAACGGCCCGGCGGCGCCTGCATGGCCACCATGCCGCGGCGTGTTCATTCCAGTACGGTCCGTCTATCGCAGCGCCGCCTCGATATTTCCACCATCGACCGTCATTACATGCGCGGTCGTGCGGTCGCTGCAGGCCAAATCGACGAATGCCTTGGCGACATGATGCGCCTCTACTTCCTTTTCGAGGATGTTGTTGGCCATATAGGCCGCTTCATCGACACCACGCGCCTTGGCCCTTTCGGCAATGAAATCATCGTTCAAAAGTCCCGAGCGGATTCGATCCGCGTTTACCCCGTTCACGCGAATACCTTCCGCCCCCAATTCCAGTGCCAGCTGCCGCAGCAGGAAAAAGGTCGTCGCCTTCGGGAGCCCGTAAGCGCCCAGACCTTTCCCGGGGTTCACCGCTTGCTTGGAAATGTTGAACAGGATCTGCCCGCCGCGCCCCTGCGCCCGGAAAACACGTATCGCGGCTTGGGCAAAGGCGTTATGTGCGAAGAAGTTGAGTTCGAAACTCCGTCGAAGCGTTGCGTCCGACATCGTCGAGATGTCCCCGGGAACCGCCGTGCCAGCATTCGAGACAAGAATGTCGAGACCGCCGAAACGCTCGACACAAGCCGTCATCGCCCCTTCGGGACCGCCATCGGCGGTTATATCGCACGCGATCCCCCCATGCCATCGGCCGAGCCGATCCAGTGCGGCCGCAAGAGCGTGTTCGTCCCGGTCGACCAGAAAGATCTGGGCCCCCTGCGCGGCAAACGCCTTGGCGGTTGCCAATCCGATCGTTCCAGCACCTCCGGTGACGAGCACGACGCGCCCGGTAAATGCCGGCAGCTTGCCTTTTCCGAGCTTGGCTTGCTCCAGAGACCAGTATTCGCATGCGAAAGTATCGGTTTCATCGATCGGGCGGAACCCGCCGGCCGCCTCTGCCCGGCGGATGACGACAAGTGTCTGCTCGGCCAGATCGGCGGCCGCATTCGCAGCCTGGGCATTCGCGCCGATGCCGAGGACACCGATCCCCTCGATCCAGGCAACGCACGGATGAGGGGACACCATCCTTTTTTCATCACCGAAACGAGAAACATTGCGATCGAAATAAGCGCGGTAATCGTCGACGAAGCATGCAACTGCGGCGTGAATGGCCTTTTCGCCGGCCCGTAATGTCCTGGTGTCCAGCACGAGCGGAAGACGTTTCGTTCGCAGCACATGGTCGGGCGAGGCGACACCATGACCGGAGGCCGTGGCGAGATCGACGCTTGCAAGGAAATCGACGGCCGCCGCATTCGCCCGCAGGTCCATGACCGGCATGGCCGCATCGGGATCGTTCAGATAATCCGCGAGAACGTCACCGATCGTGCCGCGCAGCACCGGCAGGATCCGATCCGGCTTCGGCAGCCCGTCGGGTATTGCAGCCGCATGGAGAGGCGGCAGTCGCCGCTCAAGCCAATCGGCGACCATATTCGT
>JBCCVK010000421.1:0-2100 GCA_039195495.1 Pseudomonadota bacterium | reverse complement strand
TGGATCCGGAAGTGGAAATCCGGCCTGTGGAAATGCAGGTGGACGACCTGCTGGATGAAGTGCGCAGGGTGGCAGAGCGCGGATACCGGACGCTGGTCACCACGCTGACCAAACGGATGGCGGAGGATCTGACCGAATATCTGCATGAGCAGGGCATTCGCGTGCGTTACATGCATTCCGACATTGACACGCTGGAACGTATCGAGCTTCTGCGTGATCTGCGGCTCGGCGTCTTCGACGTGCTCGTCGGCATCAACCTGCTGCGCGAAGGGCTCGACATACCCGAATGCGGCCTCGTCGCGATCCTGGACGCTGATAAGGAGGGGTTTCTGCGCTCGGAAACGTCACTGGTGCAGACCATCGGCCGAGCTGCCCGTAACGTGGCCGGCAAGGTCGTAATGTATGCTGACCGGATGACCGGTTCGATGGAGCGCGCGATAAAGGAAACCGAACGGCGCCGAATCAAACAGATCGCCTATAACAAGGCGCATGGCGTCGTCCCCGCGACCGTGAAGAAGAATGTCGAAGATGTCCTTGCCGATCTTTATCAAGGCGATGCGGACGTGGGTCATGCCCCCTCGGGGGGCGATGCCCCGCTCCGCGGTGCCTCTTTGGAGGCGCACCTGAACGATCTGCGCAACGAGATGCGCCGGGCCGCCGAAAACCTTGAATTTGAAGAGGCGGCCCGCATTCGTGACGAAATCAAGCGGCTGGAAGCCAGGGATCTCAAGATTTCCGATGATCCTCTGGCGCGTCGGACAGCGGTGGAACAGGCGGGTGACGAGGCACCGCAGGCTGTGGGCCGGTCAACGGCCGGGCGGCCGGGACACCGGGGCGGCAACACGAAACGGCGAAAAAAGAAAAGGACCTGAACATTCGCTGAATCATGCCCCTTAGCGGGATCGCTGCAAGGATATGATCCGTTTTTCAGGCCCGATTTTCGTGGACCTTGATTTTGCAGCGTCGCCAGGGCATCGCATCACCGCTTCGATGCGGATGCCTGGGGATAGCGGAGCGTCGCTGAATGGGTCGCATGTCTCGATGGTCCCCATCGAGCTCACCCGATCTCTCGATCCGACCGGGCCGGCCGTTTCAGCTTCGATCCGGACCGGTCGGTGCCGCCCTGCCGATGGTCATCGGGCGAATTCCCAGTCCGAGGACGCGATGGGATGCTTACGATCGGAATGGCCACTTCGGGTTTCTTCCCGATCTCGGCGGTGCAGACCGATCGCACGGTTCGTCGGACGATCTCTTCAATTCCGGCGTCTTCGGCCAATCGAGACGGTTTCAATCGGGCGAGGGCACTGTTGACGGCATTCTCGATTTCATCGGCAAGCGGCGTCGCCGAACGTCCCGTCGCGGCCAATCCTCTGGTCGCAACCCGAACACCGCCGGCGATCCCGTTATTTTCGTCGAGGGCGACACCCACTGTAACCAAGCCGTTGATCGCCAAGCCGATGCGACCGCGGATCACACCATCCAGCGCTCCGACCATGTGAATGCCGTCCAGATAAACCCGACCGGTATCGACATGGCCGATCACCTCCGGCTCCGGCCCGCTGAGGCTGACCATCATACCATTGCTCACCACCCGGCCGGGAATGCCGCGCTCACTGCCCAATTTCACATGCGCGCGTAGGTGGCGATGTTCCCCATGCATCGGAATCAGCATTTGCGGCCGCATGAGCGCGTGTATCCGCGCGAGATCGGGCCGATTTGCATGACCCGATACATGGTAAAGATCCGAACTGCCATCGATCACGTTCACCCCCATTTCGGAGAACGCATTGACGATGCGGGTCACGCCGATTTCATTGCCGGGAATGGTCTTCGACGAGAAAAGGAACAAATCCCCTTCTTGCATCGCCAGACCCAGATATCTGCCGCGGCTCAACTGCGCCGAAACGGCACGGCGCTCTCCCTGACTGCCGCTGACGATCAGCATCAGATGCCGGCGCGGGATCTCGACGGCCTGCTCGACCCCCACCAACGGCGGGAAATCCTCGGCGACGCCCGTCTCCGTCGCCGCGCGCATCATACGCTGCATGGCCCGGCCCAAAAGACAGACCGAACGATCCGCCGCCATACCCGCCTCGATCA
>JBCCVK010000420.1:0-2101 GCA_039195495.1 Pseudomonadota bacterium | reverse complement strand
GCGCCCGCGACAATCGATCGGGCGTGGGCTTTTTCGACCACATGCTGGACCAGTTGGCCCGCCATTCCCTGATCGACATGACGATTCACGCCAAGGGGGATCTGCATGTCGATGCCCATCACACGGTCGAGGATACAGGCATCGCGCTGGGCCAGGCCCTGACCGAGGCGCTAGGTGACAAGCGCGGCATCCGACGGTACGGATCGTGTCTTCTGCCCATGGACGACGCCCTGATACGCGCCGCCCTGGATATCAGCGCGCGCCCCATGCTCACCTGGCATGTCGAGATCCCGTCGCCCAGCATCGGCGCGTTCGACAGCGAGCTGATCCGCGAATTCTTCCAAGCCTTCAGCACCCATGGCGGCCTCACGCTGTGCGTGGATCTGCTTCATGGACGCAACAGCCATCACATTGCCGAAGCCACGTTCAAGGCCATCGCCCGCGCCCTGCGCGAAGCGGTCGAGATCGATCCGCGCAACGCCGATGCCATCCCCTCGACCAAAGGCGTGCTCTGACCATGCTGACCGTTCTGATCGACTACGGCGGCGGCAACCTTCATTCCGCCGGCCAGGCGTTTCGAAAAGCGGCGGCGGAACAGGATGCGGGCGAGATCGCCGTCACTGCACGGCCCGAAGACGTGGCCCGCGCCGACCGCATCGTGCTGCCCGGGGACGGGG
Organism: Pseudomonadota bacterium; assembly: GCA_039195495.1. Taxonomy (GTDB): domain Bacteria; phylum Pseudomonadota; class Alphaproteobacteria; order Rhodobacterales; family Rhodobacteraceae; genus JBCCVK01. Next base: position 1,424 of record JBCCVK010000420.1, on the reverse strand, counting down.
CCCTGCCAGCGTGCCGCGACGCCCTGATGAACGATCGCGCGGCTCTTTACCAGGCGATCGTCGAGGCGGTGACGATACGCGCCCGGCCCTTTCTGGGCATATGCGTCGGCATGCAGATGATGGCGACGCTGGGACGGGAGCATCGCGACACGCCCGGCTTCGGATGGATCGGCGGCGAGGTGATCCGGGTGGCGCCGATGATGCCGGAAATGAAGGTTCCGCATATGGGCTGGAACGACCTGATCGTGAATGGCGCGCATCCGGTCCTGAACGGTCTTTCGACGGGCGATCACGCCTATTTCGCACATTCCTACCACATGCGGGTCGACGATCCGGCCGAACGGCTGGCCCATGTCGACTATGGGGGCGAGGTCACGGCGATCGTCGGCAGGGACACGATGATCGGTACCCAGTTCCACCCGGAGAAAAGCCAACGCACGGGCGGACGTCTGATCGCCAATTTCCTGAACTGGGCGCCCTGACCCGAAGGGAAGGACCCCCGCGGGCCGTTTCGGATCGGCGGGCGTCTTCCGGATCAGCGCACGCGGGTCCAGACCTGACCGTCGCACACCACTCCCTTGCATCCGCGCACCCGGAGCCTGTCCCCAAGAAGCCTCATCGACGCCTTGGCCGTCACGTTCAACAACGGCACATAGACGGTCCCGCCGTCATATCTGCCGTCGCCGAGCGACACCATGTCCCAAAACAGCTCCTTGCCGACATGTCTGGTTCGAACCTCTTCGCCAACGGGCGTGAAGGCGCGCAATATCCGGCCGCAAAGCCGCGGACCGCATTGCCGCACCTCGATATGAGACGTAAGCTGCTTGCGGTCCGGTTCGGTTTGCCAAACGCCCACCACCGCATCGGCCAGAGAGACCGTCGACAACGCGGGCAACGCCATCAGCGCCGCGACGAAGATGCAGAGCGAGCGGTGTTGCGAAAGACGCGCCATTTTGCACCAATTCCCGTTTCAATACCGTATGCCCGGAATCTGCGCCGATCGATGCGCATTTTCCACAAAAAGGGTCCCGCGGCCCTGCAATCGGCGAAAACCAGCCCAGGATGCGCGACCGGCGAGACGACGCTGGCCGGAGTGATCCGGACTTTTCGACATCGGGCAATATCGGCGCTGTCCCTTCGGGCAACGCAGACGGAAACCACGAAGTGCGCGGGGGCCTGTTGCGACCGATCAGAAACGCCGCTCGTTTGGCACTCTCCCCTGTTATTTTAAGTTGATGTGGCAGTGGGATTTTCTGGCAGATGAAAGAGGGGTTCCCGATGAAGACGTCGCGGTTCGGCGAAGCCCGGCTGATGGCGGTGCTGAAACAGGCTGATGGCGGATCGTTCGGGTCACCGAACGTGCCGGACGATGTCCATCGAGAAGGGCTGGCCATCGAGGTGGACTTCTCGTTCCCGTCCGAACG
>JBCCVK010000419.1:0-2106 GCA_039195495.1 Pseudomonadota bacterium | reverse complement strand
CGCATCGGCATCGGGCGACCCTGCGGACCCAGAAAACCGGTGACGCGATTGATCGAGTTGATAAGATGGTATCCCTTGTCGGTCATCTCCATCCGCACAAGAACATAACCCGGCATGAAGCGCCGTTCCGTCGTGACCTTCTTTCCGCGGCGGATTTCGATGACTTCTTCGGTAGGCACAAGCACTTCCTCGATCTCGTCTTCGAGACCGGCGGCGGTGACGTCGTGTCTGATCTGTTCAGCGATCTTCTTCTCGAAGTTCGAGAGAACGCTCACCGAATACCACCGCTTCGCCATCGTCGCCTTCTCTCCCGTCCCGGTATCCGGAACCGCGTTGCTTCCGATCTGTCGGACCACCCGCCCCCCAATAAAAAGGGGCGTGCAATACGAATCGATGCACGCCTTGGTGGGAAGTGTGCGGTGACCTAACGCCCCGGCCCCACGATTTCAAGAGGTTCGGCAGAGAATTTTTCGAAATCTCGGCGTGGCGCCCCCCATCTCACGCCCTCGGGCGTCCGCTCCGAGCTGGAGTGATTTTCCATATGCCCTTCAGGCTGCCGCCGTCCGGGCCGATCCGCTTCGCCGGGGAATCAGATCCGGTTTCGAGAACGCGTCAGCCCCAAAGCCCCAGCAGAAAGGTGAGGCCCGAACGGATGATCCAGTCGACGAAGAAGAAGAAGAGCGCCGCCAGCGTCGCCATGGCAAAGACCATTGCCGTGGTCAACAACACCTCGCGCCGAGCCGGCCAGACGACCTTCGACACCTCGGCGCGCACCTGCTGCAGGAATTGAAAGGGATTGGTCGCCGCCATGAACTTCTCTCGACTTTCGGATCGACACGCTGCGTCGTTCGGCGGCAGATAAGCGGTTTGCGCGAAGAATTCAAGGCAGTGCGGCCGACACGCACGAGGAAGCGACCGGAAAGCCGGGCGGGACGGCTCGACCCAATTCGACACGATGATAGATAAAGCCGCACGAAGCGCGGCCGACACCAAGGATCGCGGCTTCGGGGCCGTCACCATGCGCGCCCTTGTTCGAACGCCGCTTCATCCCCGGCGCCGCGGCGAAACACGGGGTGACCCGACGGGGGGATCGCCCGGGCGCGCCCGGGTTTCGAGAACGCCCGCGATCAACCGGGGAAAGGGCACCCGGTCAGGATCAAAGCATGCCCTCACGCTGGGCTTTCTTACGGGCCAGCTTGCGGGCGCGGCGCACCGCCTCGGCTTTTTCGCGCGCTTTTCTCACGGACGGTTTCTCATAATGCTGCCGAAGCTTCATCTCACGGAAAACGCCTTCGCGCTGCAGCTTTTTCTTCAGCGCGCGCATCGCCTGATCGACATTATTGTCGCGGACACTCACCTGCATGCGGTGACACCACCTTTCGAGTTCTCAATTGCATAGACCTGCGGAGGGTGGCCCTATAACAAGGTCTGGTCAGCTTGTCCACATCAACCAGAACCGGAGAATGCCGATGACCACAAGCTATGAGACGAACAGAGATTCTCTGCTCGCCGCGGCCCTGCCGCACGTTCCTTTCGAGGGGTGGACCGAGATAACGTGGCGCAGGGCGGTGACGGACACGGGAATCGACGCGACGGTAGCCCGGGCGATCTGCCCGCGTGGCGCCTTGGATCTGGTGGTGGCTTTTCACGCACGCGGCGACGCGGAGATGACCGCCTGGCTGCGAACCGCCGATCTGAGCGACACGCGTTTACGCGGCCGAATCGCCGCGGCGGTGCGCAAGCGGCTGGAACTGGTCGAGGCCGACAAGGAAGCGGTCCGCCGCGGCACGACGTTGCTGGTCCTGCCACAGAATGCGGATACCGGCGTAAGGATGCTTTGGGATACGGCGGACTCGATCTGGAGCGCCCTGGGCGATGCGTCCGATGACATCAACTGGTACACCAAGCGGCTGACTCTGTCGGGAGTCTACGCATCGACCATGTTGTTCTGGCTGGGTGACGACAGCGCGAAACATCGGGCCACCTGGGAGTTTCTGGACCGTCGCATCGAGGACGTGATGCGCTTCGAAAAGGCCAAGAGCCACGTGAACGACAACAAGGCGTTGAGATGGCTTCTGACGGGGCCGCTCTGGGCGTTGGGCAAGG
>JBCCVK010000418.1:0-2109 GCA_039195495.1 Pseudomonadota bacterium | reverse complement strand
CGTCGCTTTCGATGAAGCCCGCATCCCCGGTGGCGACCCAGCCTTCGGCGTCCTTGGTCGAGCGCGTGCTTTCGGGATTTTTGTAATATTCCACGAACACGCCCGGCGAGCGGTAGAAGACCTCGCCGTTGTCGTCGACCTTCACCTCGACCCCCGGCGTCGGGGCGCCCACCGCGTCGGCGCGCACCGCGCTGTCCTTTTGCTGGGTGATGAAGACGGACGCCTCGGTTTGCCCATAGAGTTGTTTCAGATTGATGCCCAAAGATCGGTAGAAGTCGAAGATTTCCGGCCCGATCGCCTCGCCGGCGGTGTAGCCCACACGCACCCGACTGAAGCCCAGGGTGTCCTTCAAGGGACCGTAAATGCAGATCCCGCCCAGCCAGTATTTGAAACGGTCCATAGCGCCGACCGGCCTGCCGTCCAGGATGGCGGAACCGACGCGCCTGGCCAAAGCCATGGATCGCCGAAACAGCCACCGCTTGAACGCGCCCGCGTCTTCCATCCGGATCATTACATTGGTCAACTGCGCCTCGAACACGCGCGGCGGCGCAAAGTAATAGGTCGGCCCGATCTCGCGCAGGTCGGTCATCGTGGTGTCGGCGCTTTCAGGGCAATTCACGCAGAATCCGTTCCAATACGCCTGACCGATCGAGAAGATGAAGTCGCCCACCCACGCCATCGGCAGATAGGCCAGGATCTGATCGGTATGCCTCAGCCCGTCGAGCTCCGAGGAAGCTCTGGACGTCTCGATGATATTGCGGTTCGACAAGACCACGCCTTTGGGTTTTCCCGTCGTGCCCGACGTATAGAGCATCACGCAGGTGGTGGCGCCGTCCTGCGCCGCAAGCGTCTTGGCCAATGCGGCATCCTGCTTGTCGGAATGGGTCAGGCCACGCTCTTTCAGCCGCGCCATCGACGATATCTCGATTTCCGGATGATGGTATTTCCGCATGCCGCGCGGATCAAGATAGATGATATGATCCAGCCCCGAAAGACGGTCGAACACTTCCAGCACCTTGTCGACCTGTTCCTGATCTCCGGCGATGATGAAACGCGCGCCGCAATGCTGCAGCACATAAGCCACCTCTTCCCCCACCGCGTCCTGATAGAGCGGAACCGGCACGCCGCCCGCCATCTGCACGGCAACGACGGACCAGTAGAGCGCCGGACGGTTGCGGCCGATGATCGCGACATGATCGCCCCGGCGAATGCCCATCGCGATCAGACCGTGGGCCAGTATTCTGATTTCCGAAGCGGTTTCCGCCCATGTCCATTGCTGCCAGATGCCGAACTCTTTTTCGCGATAGGCGGGCGATGCCCCGAACGCGCGCGCATTGCGATCCAGAAGCTTGGGGATCGTATCCAATGCCTCCCCGGCAGGTGATGTGATTGCCAAATCGTCCTCCCCTTGGCAAACTTTCGGGCGCGTTTTGCGCGATTCTCGTTAAAGTCCAATCGTGCGACTAATTCTCTCCGCGTCAAACTTTTCCTGATCTTTGCCGCATCCCCGCGCGCACGGGCCCGGTCGCGGCCCGAACGGCGTGTTTGCGGGAAAGTCCAAGAAGGTTCCGGCCGATCCATATCCTGGCGCCGGACGGCAAACCGGTTCCCCGCGCTCTCCCGGCGTGCCGTCCGGCCTGGATCTCCCCTTGTCCGGCGACAAAGCCCGCAACAGGATCGATGACCGGTGAACCGACGGCCATGAAACCAGGCCGCATTCGTCGCCCGCAAGCTTGATACCAAGCGAATTTGCGGCCCAACTCGACGAAATCCGAAAGGCCGCGTAAAGACCTGGCCAGAACGGGATGAGGTCCAATGCCGCCCGGACCTGTCGTGAAACTAAACGCTTGCGGTTGCCATAGTGTCTCGTCTCAAGAAAAGGCGATCGAGTGACAATGGGCCGCCACCTCGCAGCACCAGATACAGGAGCAAGAAAACCCATAAGCTGCGCTGGTCGAGGATGACCGCGTCGGATTGGCCGTCAAACCAGCCGCCCAATGCCGCCCCGTGACCGTAGATGTCGGTCAGGCTTTGGAGGATCACGAAGCAAATCATCCCGAACGCGGCGGCGCGCGTGTAAAGACCGACGACGATGAGACCGGGCAAGAT
>JBCCVK010000417.1:0-2116 GCA_039195495.1 Pseudomonadota bacterium | reverse complement strand
TGCGGCAAAGCACGATGATCGCGGGCGGCCGGCGCATACTTGGACGCGTTTCGAGGATGGGTCGGAAGGATCTGCGCCGCCTGCTGATCATCGGGGCGATGTCCGTCGTCGAAGCGTCTATGAAAAAACGGCTGCCGGAACAGTTCCGGCACGTCCGCCGCGTCTGACGATGCTGTCGCGGTTACCGAAAGTGGCGCATCTGACCGTTCTCGGACATTCCCAATACGGCGAGGCGCAGGGATGGCACGCCATGTGTTCGGGGCGCCCTCTGGCGCTTGGAGAGGAATCCGGTTTCTTAGAGCGCTGGACCAGTATCCTCCGGCCCGGTTAAGACCGGTTCAAAGACATCGCCGGTCTCGATCGGCGACTGAACGGCGGGCGGTGATGACTTCCTTGGAGAGCCGATGATTTCTCCGTTCATTCAGGAAGCCGCGGGTAAGGACGAACCGACGTTCGCACGGATCAGCACCATCCATCGTTGATCGGGCCGCTTCGCCTTGAGATTGGAGCGATCACCGGGGCGGACCGATCCCCGTATGCCGCTTGCGGGCATTTACGGAAAACGGAACTGAGCGAAGCATCCGGGAGGGCAGAGCGTCAACCTTTCTTCAGCGCCCGTTTACCTAGAAGTTCCGCGATCTGGACGGCGTTCAGGGCGGCGCCCTTGCGCAAATTGTCGCTGACGCACCAAAGGTTCAGGCCATTTTCGATGGTCGGATCCTGGCGGACGCGGCTGACGAAGGTGGCGAAATCGCCGACACATTCGACGGGTGTCATGTAGCCGCCGTCTTGGCGTTCATCGATCACTATGACGCCGGGTGCCTTGCATAGAATATCGCGCGCTTCGTCCTCGTCGAGAAAATCCTCGAACTCGATATTGATGGCTTCGGAATGGCCGACGAAAACCGGAACACGAACGCAGGTGGCCGTGACCTTGATCGCCGGATCCACGATCTTCTTGGTTTCGGCGACCATCTTCCATTCTTCCTTGGTCGAACCGTCTTCGAGAAACACGTCGATATGCGGGATCACGTTGAATGCGATCTGCTTGGGGAATTTCGACGGCTTCTTTTCCTGGCCCGGAACGTAAAGTCCCTTGGTCTGATCCCAAAGCTCATCGATGCCCGCCTTGCCTGCGCCGGAGACGGACTGATATGTGGAGACCACGACGCGCCTAATTCTGACACGATCATGCAACGGCTTCAGCGCAACCACCATCTGTGCCGTCGAACAGTTGGGATTGGCGATGATGTTCTTTTTCGAATAGCCCAGGATTGCATCCGGATTCACCTCGGGCACAATCAAGGGAACCTCCGGATCGTAGCGATAGAGGGAACTGTTATCGATCACCACGCAGCCTGCTTTCGCAGCCTTGGGCGCATGGAGCTTTGTGGCATCCGATCCGATCGCGAACAAGGCGATATCCCACCCGGCGAAATCGAACGTGTCCAGGTCCTTTGTCTTCAGAATCGAATCGCCGAAGCTGACTTCGGTTCCCAGGGATTTCCGCGACGCGAGCGGCGCGATTTCGTCAACCGGAAACCGGCGTTCGGCGAGGACGTTCAGCATTTCACGGCCCACATTGCCCGTAGCCCCCGCAATGGCGATTTTATAACCCATCTAAAGCTCCTCAGGTTTCTGGCGCGATCTCATAGCGAACCCCGGCCCGCGGGGAAAGAGCCCATGCATCACGGCCCGGCGAGAAAGGAAGCGGGCTTTCGCGAGTTGCCTTCACGAGAGCGGCGCGCGGCGCGTCGGAAAGGGGGCCGTCAGGGGAAGGCGCCGATGATCGTCGTCGTGTATGACCGGCCGAGGATCGAGAGAGCCATATCGAAACTGCGGGCCGGGCGAAGCACGGACCGTTGCTCCATTCCCCGTTCTCCAAGTCCCCGTACCAGAGCCGCGAAAAGCCGTTCGTCGCCGACCTTCTTGCCGCAATGATGCATAAAATCTCGCAGACGGTCATCGACGGGCTTTTCTTCGTCGGCGGTGGCGATGTCGTCGCAAGGATCGTTCAGCGTCGAAATCGGGTGTCTCAACGCAAAAGTCGACGATAAACCGCCAGCAGATCGTCCGCTTCGCGTTCCAGGCGAAAATTCTTGAGCACATGCGCACG
>JBCCVK010000416.1:0-2120 GCA_039195495.1 Pseudomonadota bacterium | reverse complement strand
TGATCGGCGATCAGGGCCTGATCGAGGGCTCGCTCCAACACGCCACGCTGCACGCACGCGCCGGATGCGTCGCCGGACGGCTCCAGGGCGCGGCCTGCGCCACCTGCACCAGAACCGGGGTTTCATCGGATTCCGACAGGCGCGTGCCGTGGTGAAAACTCGCAAAAGCCATCGCTTTCTCCTTCCTCAAAAGAAAATCCGCAGCCACACGGCTACCGGGATCGGGCTGGGCGCCTGCGGCCCCATCCAGTCGTTCGAAGAACCCGCCAAACCCTCATCGATCGGCACTGGAACCAAGTTGACGGGATCGCGTCCATCGATGCGCGCGGCCCTTCATGACCGGCGGTCATATCCCTTCCCGGTTTCCCCCGGGAAATGTCACTTGATGTATTCCCGTTTCGGGAATACTCCTTGACGCATGCGGATCATCGCCCGAAACACTCTGATCGCATTCGGCAACCGCCACCCGGACACCCGCGTCTCCTTGGAGCATTGGTTCCGGATCACGAAGGCCGCCCAATGGTCCACGACGCAGGAGGTCATGGCATCCTTTCCCAAGGCGAAGGTTCTGAACGCCGAGCGCGTCCGTTTCGAAATCCAAGGCGGCAACTATCGTCTGATCGCCGCCTTCGACTTTCACCGCCGAATCGCCTTCATAAAATTCATCGGCAGCCATGCCGAATACGACCGCATCGATGCCCCGACCGTCTCCATGGCTTGAAAGGAGAAGACCCATGCCTCTTGATGATCGAATCGCCATCACCCCCATCCGCGGCAGCGAAGACCATGCCCAGGCCCTGGCCGCGATCGAGCGCCTGTGGGGGGCCGAACCCGGGACGGAAAAGGGCGATCTTCTGGATGTGCTCGTCGATCTGGTGGAGCATTACGAAGAGCATAACTTCCCGATCCCCCGGGCCGAGCCCGTCGAGATCATCAGAGCCCATATGAAAGCCACCGGCCGGTCCCAGGCCGATCTCGGCCGACTTTTCAGGTCGGCCCCGCGGGCCTCGGAGATACTGAACCGCAAACGGGCCTTGACGGTCGACATGATTCACAAGCTGCATTCCGAATGGGGCATTCCGTCGGATTGTCTGATCAGGCCCTATCATCTCGCGGCGTCTTGAAGCATTTGCTTCTCGGCAGCCCCTTCACCCCTGCGCCGGCCAGTGGGCATCGTCGGTGACGTCGGCAAGGTTTTCCCAAACCGGCCTCCTTCAGGGCCGGATATCATTCTTTCCTCGTATCGCCTCTTGCGACACGTATCATGTCGAGATACATACGGGAAAACCATGATACGGAGCATCAAAGGTAAGCTGATCCGCCATGTCCTGGCCGGAAAACACGGCAAAGGCTTTCCCACGGGCCTGTTCGATACCACCGTTCGAAAGATCGCACAGCTGGAAGCGGCAGCCGCGCCGGATGACTTGCGCATTCCTTCCGACAATCGGTTGGAAGCGCTCAGGAACGACCGCGCCGGACAGTACTCCATCCGGATCAACGACCAGTGGCGCGTCTGTTTCAGATGGGGCGTGAGTGGACCGGAAGACGTCGAGATCGTAGATTATCACTGAGGAGCCAAAGATGACCATGCTCATGCATCCCGTGCATCCCGGCGAAATCCTGCTGCACGAATTTCTCATACCGCTCGACATGAGCGCGGGCCGTCTTGCGAAGCGTCTCGGCGTGCCGCGCACCCGGATCGAACGATTGGTCAAGCAGGACACCGCCATGACGCCCGATACCGCCATGCGGCTGAGCCGTTTTTTCGGCAATTCGGTCGAGTTCTGGATGAACCTTCAGACCAATCACGATGTGGCATATGCGAGGCGAAACATCGACGTCTCTCATATCGAACCCCTTCACGCCTGATTTCACCCCTGTGCGGGCCAGTGTGTGTCGTCGATGCCTGAGGCTCGGAGGTCGCCCTCACCAGTGAAGGTTCCCTCGAAATTTCCCTCCGGCGCGCCACCGGCGAAGTTCTCCAGACTGGCGGCGATGGATTTACGCCGCTCCAGGACGATCTCATGCGCCCAGAGATGCGCCCAATGCTGCCACACGCCGGTTCCGGCATGCCGTCCGATCACCGACAGCGCCAGAAGATCGTCCTGACCGCCCGGGTC
>JBCCVK010000415.1:0-2125 GCA_039195495.1 Pseudomonadota bacterium | reverse complement strand
TCGATCACCTTCTGGACGTGGCTGCCGGCACCCGCGCCGTTCTCGAGGGGGTGACCCACGCCATTCGCGACAGTTTCGACGCCCTTTCGGCGACGGATACGCGTATAGAACGCCTGATCGCCGTCGGTGGAGGCAGCCGTTCGGAATATTGGTTGCGGGCCATCGCGACATCGCTCGATATGCCGGTCGAGGTCCCCGTAGGGGGGGATTTCGGTGCCGCCTTCGGTGCCGCACGGCTGGGCATGATGGCCGCGACCGGCGCCGGTCGCGAAATCGCCGCGCCCCCCGCCATGGATCGTATCGTGCGCCCGGACCGTGCCCTGGTCCGGGCCTTTGCCGACGCGCACGCGCGCTATCGTGCCACTTACAACGCTCTGAAGGATCTGTCATGACCCAGTTTTTCTCCGGAATCGATCCCATACGTTTCGAAGGCCGCGACAGCGCCTCCGACCTGGCGTTCCGCCATTATGACCCCGACCGGATTCTCATGGGCAAGAGTTTGAAGGATCACCTGCGGTTCGCCGTTTGCTGGTGGCACAGTTTCGCGTGGCAAGGGGGTGATCCGTTCGGCGGCCGGACGTTCGAGCGGCCGTGGTTCGGCGACACGATGGAGCATGCGAGGCTGAAGGCCGATGTGGCTTTCGAAATGTTTCGTATTCTCGGCGTGCCGTTCTATTGCTGGCATGACGCGGATATCCGTCCCGAAGGAAACGGTTTTGCCGAAAATACCCGCAATTTGGAGGAGATGGTCGATTATATCGGCCAGAAGATGGAGGCGGGCGGGCCGCGCCTGCTTTGGGGAACCGCGAACCTGTTCTCCCATCGCCGTTACATGGCGGGTGCGGCCACGAATCCGGACCCGGACGTGTTCGCTTTCGCGGCGGCCACGGTGAAGACTTGTATCGACGCCACCCACCGGCTGAATGGCGAGAATTACGTTCTCTGGGGGGGACGAGAGGGTTACGAGACCCTGTTGAACACCGATTTGTCGCGGGAAAGACGGCAGGCCGGGCGGTTTTTGCAGATGGTCGTCGATTACAAGCACAAGATCGGCTTCGAGGGAACGATTCTGATCGAGCCGAAACCGCAGGAACCGACCAAGCATCAATACGATTTCGACGTGGCGGCAGTGTATTCGTTTCTGAAGGAATTCGGACTCGAACGGGAAGTGAAGGTCAATATCGAACAGGGGCATGCGATCCTTGCGGGGCATTCCTTTGAGCACGAGATCGCCATGGCCGCGTCGATGGGCATTTTCGGCTCGATCGATATGAACCGCAACGACTATCAGTCGGGTTGGGACACGGATCAATTTCCCAGCAATGTGCCCGAGGTCGCGCTTGCTTACTATGAGGTGCTGAAGGCGGGCGGATTTACGACCGGCGGAACCAACTTCGATGCGAAACTGCGCCGGCAATCCTTGGACCCCGTTGATCTGATCGCCGCCCATGTCGGCGCGATGGATGTCTGCGCCGCCGGGCTGAAAGCCGCCGCCGCCATGCGCGAGGATGGCGGTCTGGAACAGATGCGCCGGATGCGCTACGCTGGATGGGAGGGTCCGGAGGCGGCCGAGATGCTGCAGAACGGGGATTTGGACACCATCGCCTCGGCGGTCCGGAGCGGCGGCGTCGACCCGCAGCCGCGCTCGGGCAAGCAGGAAATCCTGGAAAACTGGGTCAACAGGTTCCTTTGAAGCGCGGCATTTCCGGTCGGGGTCAGAACCGCCCGCGCCTCAGGGGCGGGGGTATCTGCTGTTGCCGGATGGGACGGAAGCGGTGACGTGCCGGAGCGGATCTCGGGTTCTGCGCTGCGTTCTTCTTGGGGAGGGGGGTTGGAGGAGGGATCGGCCGCACATTCGGCGCGCAGCTGCGCGTCGGTGAAGCGGTCGAGCGCTTCGAAATACTCGACCCGGGCGCGGTAGAATTCCAAGTGCTCCGGGCGGCAGCCGCCGCTGTCTTCGCAGACCTGCAGATTGGACCGGGCGGTTTCGAGCCTCTCGGCCTGATAATGCCAGAGATAGTTGTTCTGCAGCCCCGACCGTGCGGTGGTCGCCCCTACGCTGACGTTATCGGGGTCGCCCTGGGAGAAGAGGTATCCGGCGAGTGCGCCGATGAGCTCGGCCTGG
>JBCCVK010000414.1:0-2178 GCA_039195495.1 Pseudomonadota bacterium | reverse complement strand
GGCCGAGACTGCGGTTTGCCGATCACATCAGCGGCCGTTTAGCAGGACGGGTTTGCGATCTTGTGGAGCCGGTCCAGCTTAATCGAAATCCTTGATATCGATACCTCGCGCATATCTTCAGCATTTCGCCCCCTTAGGCCATGGCGAAATTTCTTGCAAGTGAAATACCAAGTATAGACACCTTCATTCGGGTGATCGTTGCCGATTGCGCGAAACATGGGCAGCAAGGTCAAGATATCGTTTCGGAAGGTGCAGCGCCGGCTATTTCTCGCGATTTCTCGATGAGATCGGTCCGGTCTTTCGACAAAGATGCGATGAAATATTTTTCAGGCTGCCGCTCTGCCGATCTTGGAAAACCGATACCTCTTCATGACATCGATAACGTCGCTAAAGGTTCTTCACCATCCCCGTCGCATACGTTCGGCAAAGGCATATCCTTCGCGTCCCCGGATCAAGACTCCAGCGGACGGGTTGATGAAAAACGAATACGGCCGACCACGACGGGTCAGAAGATCAAGCGAAGAAACCCGAACAACATACCACGCCCGCCACAGGATACGGCTGAAAGAAAAAACGCGGGTGTCGAAAAGTCAACGCGCACAGGCGGATGGTAAGAATAAAAGGCCGAAACAGAAATGCGCGATCGGGATTCCGAATGTATATCATCATGCCATGTGGCGGTGAATGGGAAGTCAGAAAGCGTTAATGCAGCCCCCAATACCAAACGGCGAGCTCTATTTTGACTGTTGAAAGACGGGGGGTCAGGAGGTGAAACTATTCTTCACCAATCATTCGAGGCGTTATCTGAAATCAAGGGAAGCGCATATTAACCATGGGCTCCAGTCCGCCTGAATGCGCTTGCAGGAAACCTGGCGCGATCGAAATCGGCGACGGAAATTCATGCGTTTTTTTTAATCTGCGCGAAAAACTGATATGCTGCATACGCAGTTGGCCAGGACCGATGCGGGGGAAAATGCGCTCCATCTCCGTGACGAGCAGGCCGGGGCGCGCGGAGATCTCAGATATCTCAAGCGTGACCCGGCCTGCGGCGGTTGGTTCATATGGTGGTATTTTCCTTCTGATTCGCGGGCAGATCGGTGGCGGCCTTGCATTCGGCTTTCAGGCGGCAGCCTTGGCTTGCGATCCGAATGATCCGTGCGCGGTGGCGCGACAGGCAGCCGATCTCACCGACAACGCGCGGGGATGATCCATTTCATCAAGACGTTCCAATCGGATGGAACTCAACGATGTCCCGCAATCGTCAAGGTAAAGTCTCCCTTGGCTGAATGTGTACTCAGCTCCGGTCGCACCGTCATTCTCCTAAGAGGATGGCAATGATGAAGACTGCGCGCGGCACATGCCTCAATCACGGCTCGACTTGATAATGTCTCGCAACCGCCGTCGGAATTCCCGCTTGTCCATCATCATACGCACGATCGCCGTATCTCGAAAATTCGGGAAAAGACAGTATCGACCGCCGCACGAACACTCAGATCAGTCGACGTCTATCCGATCAGTCCAGACCCGCGAGGGTGATCGCAAAGTCGCGGGCCGCTGTCTTTACGCCATCCGCAAGCGCGGGATCGTCGATCGTCCTCGAAAGCACCATTCCCCCGACGCAAAGAGCGGTCAGCGCCAACGCGGTACGGGACCTGTCCTGCGTATTCTCGGGCAGGTTGTGCTCGAACAGCCAGGACATCGCATGCAGCAGGGTCCGATAGGCCGCACGCACCTCCGGCGTGGCGCGTGCGGCATCCGACGGAAGCGCAATCATCGGACACTGACCATCAAGGTCGCCCAGATGCCTGGACGAAAGATAGCTGTCGATCATGGCGCGGACGGTGTCCGGACCGCCGTTCTCCGGATCGATGCCCGCATCGTCGCGCCATGTCTTCCCACGGCCATTCAGAAAACTGGCGACGGCTTCGGCATAGAGTTCGTCCTTGTTACGGAAGTGATTGTAGAAACCACCCCGGGTCAATCCCACCCCAGCCATGATCTGGTCGATGGAAACCTCGGAAAACCCGTTACGGTTGAACAGAACACGCGCGTGTTCGACAATGCGTTTCCGGACTTCTGCCTTGTGTGCGGAACTATACGGCACCGTGGTCTCCTTGACTGGTCCCGTCAAGCATAGTCGATTTCCTGAATATGTTCTTGAACATAAATAGAATGCCG
>JBCCVK010000413.1:0-2181 GCA_039195495.1 Pseudomonadota bacterium | reverse complement strand
GTGAAAGCCGGCAGCACGAAAGCGATGTCGGCCGCACCGGTGGCGACACGCTTGTATTGCTGCTGAGGGCCCTTGCCCAATTCCCCCGCCGCGAAAATCCTGATTTCGGAAGTCACCCCTTCCGCCCGATTGAACGCCTCGGTCATGGGCGCCATCACCATCGTGTCCATCGGATGGGTGGGGGGCATGAAATGGGCCAGTTTCAATTCTCCGGCATATGCCTGCGCGGCGAAAAACACGAGAACGGCCACCAAGGCATGTCTGAAAATTGTCACGATGTTCACCCTTCCATGGTCACGCGTCCACGGCAGGGTGTGCGATCGCCTGCCCATTTTCAAGCGCTTAGCGGCGATATGTGATGCCTGGAACATGCATTTCCACCGCCATGAGGATAAAACCCTTTCCGGAAGAGAGTTGATCGCCTCTTCGGGAAAAGTGTCTGCGATCGCGCCCGTATGTTTTGCGCCATGCGGATCTGGTCCGGACGGCGGCCGCCGGCGGGTCGGTCGCCATCTTCCGTTTTCGAACCCAAGGTTGTCCTCTCGGCGCGACATCGCGCCAGGCCCTCTCCGAAGGGGCTCGGGCCTTAAATCGGCAACGCCGTCGTTTGCACGACGTTACGCAGCGTGAACGAAGAATACATCTGCGCCACACCGGGCAGGCGGGCCAAGTATTTGCGGTGGATGCGAGCGAAGTCATCCGTATCCCGCACGACGATCTTCAGCAAGTAATCCGCGCGCCCCGCCATCAGATGGCATTCCAGCACGTCGGGCACTTTGGCGATGGCCGTTTCGAACGCGTCCAGGACCTCATCCGCCTGACCGCTCAGTATGATCTCGACGAACACCGTTGTCGGGCGCCCCACGCGGCGAGGGTCCAGCAATGCCACGTAATTGCGGATCACCCCCGCTGCCTCCAATCGTTGCACGCGCCGATGACAGGCCGAGGGCGACAGGTTTACCCGCTCCGAAAGGTCCGCGTTCGACATGCGCCCCGCGCGCTGCAAGGCGGTCAGGATTCGGCGGTCCGTGGCGTCTATATTCATCTGATGCACGTTTCTTCCCATATCTGACCCAATAAGAGTGTTTTCTTCGAGAAATCCGAATATAAAAGTACAGAATTCCTAAAAAATTCGTGAGAACTTAATTCAATGTCCAGGCACGTACCAGGGAAGGAAAAGTACATGCGTATCGGGTGTCCGAAAGAAATAAAACCGCAGGAATTCCGGGTTGGCATGACCCCCAATGCCGTGCAGGAGATAATGACCCACGGTCATCGGACGATAATTGAGACGCAAGCCGGAGCCGGGACAGGTTTTAGCGATGCGGACTATCGTGCGGCGGGGGCGGAGGTGGTGGATACCGCCGAAGAGGTGTTCGCCAAGTCCGATGTGATCGTGAAGGTGAAAGAGCCGCAGGCCGGTGAGCGCAAGATGCTGCGCGAAGGGCAAATTCTGTTCACCTATCTCCATTTGGCGCCCGATCGCGATCAGACACGCGATCTGCTGGCCTCGGGCGCGACCTGTATTGCCTATGAAACGGTGACGGATGCCCAGGGTGGCCTCCCTCTGCTGGCGCCGATGTCCGAAATCGCGGGCAAGCTGGCACCTCAGGTCGGCGCCTGGACATTGCAAAAGGCCAATGGCGGGCGCGGTGTGCTGCTGGGCGGCGTGCCCGGCGTGGGGCCGGCCCGCGTGGTGGTGATCGGGGGCGGTGTCGTGGGAACCCACGCGGCCCGCGTGGCCGCCGGCATGGGGGCCGACGTGGTGGTTCTCGATCGCTCTCTGGCCCGTTTGCGTTATCTTGACGACGTCTTTCGGGATCTTTTCGAGACCCGCTATGCCAGCGCCGGCGCGACCGCTGAACTCGTCACACAGGCTGATATGGTCGTCGGCGCGGTCCTGGTCCCGGGCGCAGCGGCGCCTAGGCTGATCAAGCGCGCTCAGCTGTCCGCCATGAAGCGCGGGGCGGCCATTGTCGATGTTTCCATCGATCAAGGCGGATGTTTCGAAACCTCGAAACCCACCACCCATCAGGATCCGGTCTATGAAGTGGACGGCGTGATGCATTATTGTGTGGCCAACATGCCCGGCGCGGTCGCCCGCACCTCGACCCTGGCGCTGGGCAACGCCACCATGCCCTTCCTGCTGGCCCTGGCCGACAAGGGGTGGCGTCAGGCCTG
>JBCCVK010000412.1:0-2190 GCA_039195495.1 Pseudomonadota bacterium | reverse complement strand
TGTCGTTCAACCCGTGCAGCATGGCCATGATGGCACGGCTGGCCCCCGGGCTGCCGCGCGGATTGGTCACCGACCGCTTTCGTCGGTCCGACTGGCCGCTGGTGCCGGCACGACGTCGCTCGGAGTTGGCGGCGATCGTGGATTACGAGCGCGTCGACGCCTGCTTTGTCAGCCATGACGCGGACGATCTGCACTCGCCGCATGTGGCCCGGCTCAAGACGACGGGGGCCGCCGTGCTATGCTGGACCATTCGCACACCCGCGGCCGAGGCCGAGGCCCGGCACATCGCCGACAACATCACTTTCGAAGGATACATGCCCGCAACAGGTTGATGCCCGACATCCTTGGTCCATCTAACCCAGGCAATCAGACAAACGCTCTTCCGATGCCAGATACCGAAGTCGAAACCCAGATCGAGATCACCGTGCTGTCATCGCTGACGCAGATCGACGAAGCCGACTGGGATGCCTGCGCCTGCCCCGAAACCACGGATGGCGGCCGGCCGATCGATCCGTTCACGACCTGGCGTTTCCTGCGGGCGCTCGAGGTCTCCGACTCCGTCGGCCCACGATCTGGATGGCAGCCACAGCATTTGGTCGCCCGTCGCGACGGGGCCGTCATCGCCACGGCGCCGCTCTATGCCAAGGGACACAGCCAGGGCGAATACATCTTCGATCATAACTGGGCGCATGCCTACGAACGCGCCGGCGGGCGCTATTATCCGAAGCTGCAAATGGCCGTTCCCTTCACTCCGGCGACCGGGCGACGCTTCCTGACCCGGCCGGGATACGAGACGACGGGATTTGCGGCGCTGGCACAGGCCGCGGTGCAATTGACCGCGCGGAACCTGCTGTCGTCGCTTCACGTCACGTTCTGCACCGAACAGGAGGCGAAGGCAGGCGCCGCGATGGGATTGATGACCCGCGCAAGTCAGCAATTCCACTGGAAAAATCGCGGTTACAGGGATTTTGAGGCATTTCTCGACGATCTGTCATCCCGGAAGCGCAAGAACATCCGTAAGGAGCGTCAAACGGCGCAATCCTTCGGCGGTGAGATCGTTTCGCTGGTCGGCGATGAAATCCAACCCGAACATTGGGATGCCTTTTGGCGTTTCTATCAGGATACCGGCGCGCGAAAATGGGGAACTCCGTATCTTACCCGTCGCTTTTTCGACGAAGTCCATGAATGTTTGCGCGACGACATGTTGATGATTCTGGCTTGGCGCAATGGGAAGCCGGTCGCCGGCGCCCTCAACTTCATCGGCCGCGACACGCTTTACGGCCGTTATTGGGGATGCGTCGAAGATCATTCCTGCCTGCATTTCGAGCTTTGTTATTATCGAGCCATAGATTTCGCGATCGAAAACGGCATGACCCAGGTAGAGGCGGGCGCCCAAGGCGACCATAAACTGGCACGGGGCTATATGCCGGTCACGACCCATTCGCTGCATTGGGTCAGGGACGAAGGGTTCCGGCACGCGGTCCAGCAATTCCTCGATGCCGAACGGGTCGCCATCGACGAAGACATCGAGATCATGACCAGTTACGGTCCGTTCAGCAAAGCGGCGAACACGAGGTGACGGAATGGAAAAACTGACACAGGCTCAGCGTGACAACGATCTGGCGCAACTGCTCGAGACCGGTTGGCACATGGCCGACGACAAGAACATCATTGCCCGCACCTTCATCTTCAAGGACTTCGCCGACGCCTTTGGCTTCATGACCCGCGCGGCGATCTGGGCCGAGAAATGGGACCATCATCCGGAATGGTCGAATGTTCATAACAGGGTCGAAGTACGCCTGACGACCCACGACGCCAACGGCCTGTCGATCCGAGACGTTCAATTGGCCACCAAGATGAACGCGCTTTACGGTTAGCCCTTCATCATGCGCGAAGGCGGGTGGGAGGTTTCATTTCGCCGCCTCCGGCGTTCGCAAAGAGACGCGAAGGGCCTTCATCCGTCCATATCGGCCAGCAAAGCCTCGCCCGCCGACGTCTCGCAGACGCCGGGAGTTTCTTCTTTGTTCAGGATCTTGACGATTCCGTCCTCGACCAGCATGGCGTAGCGCGCCGAACGGGCGATCAGGCCGGCGGGCGCCGCGGTGAAATCCATTCCGACGGCTTTCGTGAAGACGCTTTCGGCATCGCCCAGCATGGCGATTCCAGCCGCGGCCGCGCCGGTCGTTTCGG
>JBCCVK010000411.1:0-2190 GCA_039195495.1 Pseudomonadota bacterium | reverse complement strand
GCGTAACGCGGCAGGAATCCGATCAGCCTGTCCGCCAGTGTCAAGCCATTTTCCTTGCGGCGCGCCGCCAGAACTTCGATTTTCATGCGTGCCATATCGACACCGGTCGGACACTCCCGGCGGCAACCTTTACAGGAAACACAAAATTTCATCGTGTCTGCCATGGCATCGGACGTAAGTCCGCCGGGAATCTGACCACTGATAGCAAAGCGCAGCGTGTTGGCACGCCCCCGCGTTGCGTCGCGCTCGTTCCGCGTGGCGCGAAACGAAGGGCACATGACACCTGCCTTGAGCTTGCGGCATGCCCCGTTGTTGTTGCACATCTCAACCGCACCCTGGAACCCGCCAGCCTCACCAGGCCACAATGACCAGTCAAGTACGGTATCGAACTCCCTGACGCTGTACTCCGGCCCATACCGGAAATAGCTGCGGTCATCCATCGCTGGCGCATCCACGATCTTTCCCGGATTCATGAGGCCCTGAGGATCGAACCTTGTTTTGACTTCCTCAAAGACAGAGACGATCTGAGTGCCGAACATCTTTTCGTGGAATTCAGAGCGAACGATTCCGTCACCATGCTCGCCGGAATGCGAACCCTTGTATCGCTTAACCAAATCAAACGCTTCTTCTGCAATAGCACGCATCGTCTTCACGTCTTTGTCCTGCCGCATGTTCAGAACCGGGCGCACATGCAGACAACCGACCGAGGCATGCGCATACCAAGTCCCTTTGGTGCCATGGCGGCTGAAAATATCCGTCAAACCCTGCGTGAATTCGGCAAGTTCGGGCAACGCCACGGCGCAGTCCTCGACAAAGGAGATCGGTTTGCCGGCCTCTTTCATGGACATCATGACGTTCAGACCGGACTTGCGGTATTCCACAATGGCACCCTGCAACGCGTTATCCGTTACTGGCACCACACCACCCCACCGCGTGCCTTCGGCTTCAAACGAAAACCCAAGATCGCCTATCATCTGGGCGAGCGCGGCAAGCTTTGCGGCATTCGCATCGGCGTTGCCTTCTGCGAATTCCACAAGCAAGAGGGCGGCAGGATCGCCTTCCACAAAAGCATCTATGGTCTTGCGAAAAAGGGGGATGTCGCGGCCGAGGGCAATCATCGTGTCGTCGATAAGCTCCACCGCCTGCGGATTCAGAGTGACGAGGTGCTGAGCAGAGTCCATTGCGGCAAAAAAGGTCGGGAAGTGGCAAACGCCCGTGACCTTTTCGCCGGGAAGGCGAGCGAGGTTCAGTTCAAGCTCTGTGAAATAGGCCAACGTGCCTTCGGACCCTACCAGAAGATGCGCCATATTCACATCATTGCCCGTCAAAGCATCGATATTGTATCCGCCAACACGGCGCAGCACCCTGGTAATGCGCGCCTCTTTCTATTCGGCCTCTCGCCGCCCAAGCGCCCGAATATCAGCGACCAGATCGGCATAAGGCCCCGGACCCGGAGCTGAGCTATCAAAATGCGCCTTTTGACCATCCGGCAGAATGGCCGAGATGGAACGGACGTTGTCTCGCATAATGCCGTAGCGCAGCGACTTGCCGCCGGATGAGTTATTCGCTGCCATCCCGCCCAGCGTGCATCGAGAAGACGTTGAGGGATCAACTGGGAACCAAAGTCCATGCGGTTTGAGTGCGCGGTTCAGTTCATCAAGAACCAAGCCTGGCTGCACGCGCGCGGTTCTGGCCTCCGTGTCGATCTCAAGGATCCGGTTGAGGTGTCGCGAATTGTCGATAACCACAGCTTCGTTTACGGTCTGACCACATTGCGATGTGCCCCCGCCGCGGGGCAGAACCGGTACGCCCCCCTCCCGCGCAACATTCATCGCGGCTTCGATATCTGCCACTGTCTCCGGCACCACAACGGACTTCGGGATCATCTGATAAATCGACGCGTCCGTGGCATAGCGTCCACGCGCGGCAGGATCTGACATCACGTCACCTTGCACGGCCTCTCTTAGCCGTTTGGAAAGATGATCAAAGTTCTGCACGCATTCGCACCCTTCGTCCCGGTCAAACCCCGTATCCTGTCACCGGGAATTTTCGCATTGACTGAATTATGAATTCATAATTACGTTTTGGCAACATAGCGTATCGTTTGAAAAATCATCGTTTGAAGGGACCAATTCATGCGCAAGGCCGGCAGACACTTCCTGCAGATCCCTGGTCCAAGTGCGGTCCCAG
>JBCCVK010000410.1:0-2208 GCA_039195495.1 Pseudomonadota bacterium | reverse complement strand
GTCGGATACCGGGGTGTCAGGATGCGGCGATCAATAGCGGCTCCGGCGGATCGATCCGTCAAACCGACCGTCGAGACGGCGGCCCCGCCTCGTTTCATCGGCTCCGAAATCTATCGCGGGTCGGGATACGGCGCCTGGCATCCCCTGCGGGTACCGAGAGTGTCCACGGTGATGGATCTGACGCGCGCCCTGGGATGGCTGAGACCGGAACAATATATCGTCAGCCCGACGGCCAAACCCGCCGCTCTTCATGTTTGGCATCATCCGGACTACGTGACCGCCTTGCGGGCGGCGGAAAAAGAGCAAGCGGTCAGCGACGCGGTGCGTAGACGTCACGGCCTCGGAACGCCGTCGAATCCGGTCTTTGCCGAAATGTACCGCCGCCCGGCCACGGCAGCGGGTGCGTCGCTGCTGGCGGGGGAATTGCTGGCCCGGCCCGGTGTGATCCACAGCCCCGGCGGCGGCACGCATCATGGCCTACCGGATCGTGCCAACGGCTTCTGCTATCTCAACGATCCCGTGCTGGCCATTTTATCGCTACGGCGTTCCGGAATACGCCGCATCGCCTATGTCGATATCGACGCCCATCACCCGGACGGGGTCGAATGCGCCTTTCGGCACGATCCGGACATTTTGCTGGTTTCCATCCACGAGGCGGGGCGCTGGCCCCGTACCGGCGCATTGCGGGATCGCGGGGTTGGGAACGTATTCAATCTGCCCGTTCCCGCCGGTCTGAACGACACTGAAATGTCAATGATCCTGGACCGCCTCATCCTGCCCGCCGTCGAGGCCCACCGACCGGACGCCGTGATCCTGCAATGCGGTGCCGATGCCATCGAGGAAGATCCTCAATCGCGTCTCGCGTTGTCCAATCGGGCTCATCTGGCGGTCGTTTCCGAGCTTCGCCCGCTGTCCCGGCGCTATCTCGTTCTGGGCGGCGGCGGGTACAACCCATGGTCCGTCGGACGTCTATGGACCGGGATCTGGGGACGTCTGACGGGCCGCGACATCCCCGACCGGCTTCCAGGCGCCGCCGAAGCGGTTCTGCGCAGGATACGCTGGCAGCGCCACGGCCGCGCGCAGTCGCCCCCCGACCACTGGTTCACGACCTTGCTGGACGCACCGCGCGAGGGTGCGGTGCGCGATGCGCTATGCGATGATCTGCGCCGTCTGACCGCGCGCCTTCGCACCGCGCTTTAGAGGTCATTCGAACCATCCGAGCGATTGCCGCGAGATATGGCGCGGCTTCACGAGGCCCGGACGCGCCTCTTCGAGAAGATCCAGAATGCTGAACACGGGAAACCCGAATTCGCGCTCCAGCGCCGCGGCATAGGGTGGGAGATTGGTGCATTCCATAAGGCAAAGCCGGACGTCGCGCCGCCTCGTCTCCCGCCCGAGCGTGCCGATCACGTCGCGCAGCCCCGCCCGGGCATCCAGATCGAAACGATCCGCTTCGATAATCCTGCGCAGATGACTGTCCGGCCCAAGGCCCAGAACGGACCGGCGGAAAGCATCCTGACCTTGCAGGTGGCCGCATGTCAACCGATCGGCATCGAAGGTCAGGATAACCGTATTGGCCGGTTTCACGCGCCCGGCGAGGCGCGGTAAAAGCATGAGCGACGAAGAGAAAAGAGGGCGGTCCGTCCTTTTTTGAAGATGGTCCTGCCAAAAGGACAGAAATCCGCAGGATGTGGCGACAATGGCCCCCCGCGCGCGCGCCAGCGCCTTTTCGAAGGGTCCGATATCGATACGGGCCGGGTCATCCGTGACGATCCGATCGACGCGCGCGCCGGGAACCTTGATGACTTCGACCGCTTCCAGAAAGGTGTCGGGGCATCCGATGTCGCCCGGAATGCGAGGAAACCGGGTGTCGAGCTGCAGAATGGTCAAGGCGGGTGCGCGCATGGTCAGCCGAGGCCGCCGCGGATGTTCTCGGGAAGCCAGGTGGCGAGTCCGGGCCACAGCACGAGGATCACCACCATCAGCAGCATCAGCCCCACCATCGGCACCGCCGTGCGCGCGATATAGGAGATCTCGTGACGGGTCATACCCTGCAGCACGAACAGGTTGAAGCCGATGGGGGGCGTGACCTGCGCCATTTCGACGACCAACACGATGAAGATACCGAACCAGATCACGTCGGTGGTTCTGACCATGGCCATCGTGGAACCGATGGTGCGTCAGGCTGGCATCGACGTGATCTGGTTC
>JBCCVK010000409.1:0-2222 GCA_039195495.1 Pseudomonadota bacterium | reverse complement strand
GTTCATCTCAAGAAAGTAAAAATTGCGGTCATCGTCGACGATGAATTCCACCGTGCCGGCGCTGACATAATCAACGGCCCTGGCCAGAGCGCATGCCTGTTCGCCCATCGCCTGGCGGGTCTTCTCGTCCAGAAACGGACTGGGGGCCTCTTCGATGACCTTCTGGTTCCGGCGCTGGATCGAACATTCCCGCTCTCCCAGATAGATGCAGTGGCCAGATGTGTCCGCCAGTATTTGAATTTCAACATGGCGCGGCCGGTTTATGAACTTCTCGATAAAAACCCGATCATCGCCGAAAGCACCCGCCGCCTCGTTTTTAGAACTCTGAAACCCCTCGCGCGCTTCCCGATCGGTCCAGGCAATCCGCATGCCCTTGCCGCCGCCGCCGGCGCTGGCCTTGATCATGACCGGATAGCCGATCTCCGCGGAAATCCTCACCGCCTCGTCCGCGTCCTCGATCAGCCCCATATATCCGGGCACGGTATCGACCCCGGCCTCTTGCGCGATCCTTTTCGACATGATCTTGTCACCCATCGCCGCGATGGCGCCGACGGGCGGACCGATGAAGGCCACGCCTTCTTTCTGCAGCATCTCGGCGAAAAGCTTGTTTTCGGATAAAAAGCCATAACCCGGATGCACCGCCTGCGCACCCGTTCGCCGAATGGCGTCCATTATCGCGTCGATCGCGATATAGGACTGACCGGCAGGCGGCGGACCGATGCGAACCGCCTCATCCGCCATTCCCACATGCAGCGCGTTTCTGTCCGCATCCGAATAGACCGCGACCGTGGCGATGCCCATCTTGCGCGCGGTCCTCATGATACGACAGGCAATCTCGCCTCGGTTCGCGATCAGGATTTTAGTGAACATACGCGGTCTTCCTTTCCTCCGCAGCCGTCGAATTTCGGACGCGCGGTTCGTTCCCTTCTGGTTTCACGATTTCCCCGCATGCCGCAATCGCGCTTCGTGACGCATGCGTTCTTGCAAAGGTGCAATTCCGGATGCCGCAGACGCGGGAGCCGAGCCGGCCGGGCCGTGAAGTCCGACTGCGCCCGCCGATATGGATCAAACCCCATGTGACACGCGGAAAGTCCCATGCAGTTCCCATGGGTTGGGCCCTGTCGCGATATGATCGAGAAAAGCTTCTTTCGTTGTTCCTCCGAATCGCCATTCAGGCGAATATGCCGCAAACAAACGACCGGGATGGTACAATGCGACTGATGGGTGTCTTAGTGTGGACCTGCGGTTTGGCCTTGTCCGTCTCAGGCCAAATCCATGCCCAGGAACGTGCATCTCCGCAGCCATCGGATCTCCCATTGCCGCACAGCCTGCCGCTGATCGACTACGAGAACGAACTCTTTCCATTCATTGCCAAGCGTGAATACGTGGAACTGGGCTGGAAACGCGACAAGAGCTGGCGCGATACGGGTCCATTCGTGTTTAACATGAGCTTCGGCATCCATCCCGCCGTGCGCATGTATTATTCGCCTGAAATCATCACCTGGCTCGAAGGCGGGCGCCAGGGCACCATCGAGGACGGAGCGATCGTCGTGAAGGAGATGGTGACGCCGCCTTCTGCGAAATACAACGAACATTTCGCGTCGCTCGTGGAAAAATACCCCGACGATGCCGCGAAAGCCGCCGAGGAAATGGCGAATTACACCTATGACACAGGCGGCTTGAATTGGACCGTGATGGTGAAAGACAGCAAACTGTCCCATGGCGGATGGTTCTTTGCCTCGGTTTATTTCGCGAACAAAGCGGACATGCACAAACGCGTACCGGTGATCGATACGTTCGAGGCACCTTACAGCCCGCCACTTGGCGCGGGCGGCGACGGAATGTGCATGAGATGCCATGCTTCAGCGGCCGAGGAGTTGATCTTCTCGGCGCTCGACAACATCGAAGGCTATGCGGGGGAGGCGTTGATCTTTCGCGTCGATGAAAGTTGGCGTGACCTGCCGCCCGAGCAAAAACCTGCCTTCGGGACCGATTTGTCGGCCATGATCGAACACTACCTCAACGACGCCCATGACCCTGAAGCAATGCGCGCGGCCCACGTGGCCGCGGCGACGCCGTCCCCGACAGAGGTGAATCAGGCGTTCACGGACACATTCAAACCCATAAATGGCATCGACATTTCGCGAGAGCATTTGCAAACCCTGCCGAGTGAATGGCTAGATCACGTGCCCGCACGCCCGAATGATACACAACATTTCCTG
>JBCCVK010000408.1:0-2253 GCA_039195495.1 Pseudomonadota bacterium | reverse complement strand
CAAGGATACGGTCCCGATCGGATCGAGATCACCCCATCCGTCGTGCGCGGCCTCGGCTATTACACCGGTCCCGTGTTTGAAGCCGAGTTGATCCGTGAATTTCCGGACGACAAAGGGCGCCCGCAACATTTCGGCAGCGTCGCGGGCGGGGGCCGTTACGATGGCCTCGTGAGGCGTTTCACCGGGCAGGAAGTGCCTGCCACCGGCGTCTCGATCGGCGTCGATCGGCTGTTGGCGGCGTTGCGCGCAAAGGGACGTACCGACGACCGGGAAACAGGTCCGGTCATCGTCACCGTCATGGAGCCCGACCGTATGGCGACTTATCAAGCGATGGCGGGCGAGCTGCGTGCCGCGGGTATCCGTGCCGAGGTCTATCTCGGCAATCCGAAGAATTTCGGCAATCAGTTGAAATACGCGGACAAGCGGCGGAGCCCGCTGGCGATTATCCAGGGCGGCGACGAGGCCGAACGCGACATCGTCCAGATCAAGGATCTGGTGCTGGGGGCGAAGATCGCCGAAACCGCGACGCATGCGGAGTGGAAGGCGCAACCGGCGCAGCGTATCTGCCGCCGCGAGGACCTGGTGGCCGAGATTCGCAAGCTATTGGCAGCACGGTGCGGTGCGTGATCCGGAGAAATGCGGTCCGGGCCGAGGCTGTGCGGCTGCGCGCGTTTTTTGAGGCCGCGGGCGCGCAGCCGGTCGAGACGGATATCCTGCAACCTGCGGACACGCTCTTGGATCTTTACGGCGAGGATATCCGCGCCCGTGCCTATGTCACGTCGGATCTGTTGCATGGCGAGCGGATGCTGCGCCCGGATTTCACGGTGCCGGTGGCGCGGATGCACATGTCCAACGAGATCGAGACCGCACGTTATACATATGCGGGCGAGGTCTTCCGCAAGCAGGAGATCAATGAGAACCGGGCGACGGAATATCTGCAGGTGGGATACGAGATCTTCGATGGCCTCGATGACGCGGCAGCCGATGCCGAGGTTTTCGCGCTGTTTCATGAAGCCTTGGCGCATTTGGAACTGACGGCCGCCACCGGCGATATCGGTATTCTCACCGCGGCCGTGCATGATCTGGACACCACCGAACGCCGCAAAGGCGCGTTGCTGCGCCATATCTGGCGGCCGCAGAGATTCCGTGACCTGCTCAATCGGTTCGCGGGCCGCACGCCCGTGACCGAAACGCACAGAAACCTCATGACCGGTGAAATCGATGCCCTGATCGGGACCGCGGGTCCGCAAATCGGTCTGCGCGGCGCGCATGAGGTCGCGGCATGTGTCGAAGCGTTGCGACGCGACGCGGCAGAGCCGCCGATTTCCGAAACACAGGTCGACATGCTTGACGCCCTCCTATCGATCGAGACCTCTGCGACTGACGCGTTGCGGCATCTCCGGGACGCGGTTGTGGACCATTCGCATCTTTCTGAGGCGGTGGAACGATTCGCGCGCCGTCTCGAAGCCTTGTCGGGTCGGGGAATCGATGTCGAAAAGCTGGCCTTTGAGGCCAGCTATGGACGCACGCAGATGGAGTATTACGACGGTTTCGTCTTTGGATTCTACGCCGACGACCGTCCCGATTTACCTCCTGTCGCCAATGGCGGCCGCTACGACGCGCTGTGCCGCATCCTGGGGCGAGGGCGGCTGACGCCGGCCGTGGGTGGCGTGATCCGCCCGGCTTCGGTACTGTCCCGTCTTCAGCGGATGAGTGCCGCATGACACTCAAGCTGGGTATCCCCTCCAAGGGCAGATTGATGCAAAATACCTTTGACTGGTTCGGCGCGCGCGGTGTCGTACTCAGCCGTGTCGGATCGGAGCGGGAATATGCCGGTTTCGTCGAGGGGATCGAAGACGTCGAATTGCGGCTGCTGTCCGTCGGCGAGATTCCGCGCGAACTGGCGGCGGGGCGCCTTCACCTGGGCGCGTCAGGCTCGGATCTGGTTCGCGAAAAACTCGCCAATTGGGAACAGCGGGTCGAACAACTGGCCGATCTGGGCTTTGGCCATGCCACGCTGGTGATCGCCGTTCCGAATTGCTGGATCGATGTCGACACGCTGCACGATCTGGATGCCGCCGCCGCCGCGTTTCGGGCCGAACATGGCTTTCGTCTCCGCATCGCGACGAAATATCATCGGCTGGTTCAGGAATATCTGCGCCGCCATGGGGTCGCGGATTATCAATTGGTCGACAGTTTGGGGGCGACCGAAGGTGCCGTGAAGAACCTGACGGCCGAAGCGATCGCCGATAT
>JBCCVK010000407.1:0-2256 GCA_039195495.1 Pseudomonadota bacterium | reverse complement strand
GATCTATTCAGCCGTCGGCCACCGCAGTAAGCGCGCGATCGATATGCTGGGGGCGCTTTTTTTCATGATGCCGGTGACGATCGTCCTATGGCTCTATGCATGGTTCTTCATGTGGCGGCATTTGATAACGCCCAAGGTTTCGGCCAGCGACAGGCTGGAGCTTTTGATGAACAAGGCGCGTATCTTAAGGTGGAACGTCGAGACGATCGGGTTCAGCCCGAACGGCTTTGACGCTTATTTTGTATTCAAGATTCTGCTGGTGTCCTTCACGGCGCTTGTCTTTCTGCAGGCCGTAGCCTTCTTTTATCGCTCGTATTTGGAATTCGTCGAGGGCGAACAGAGCGCGGGCAGGTATTCGGACAAGGACAAGCTCGGGGATGAGGAGGCGGAAACGACCGCCGAAATTCACTGAGACGGGGGTAAGGGACCATGCTTTTCGGATTGGATGGGATCGAAGTCGGCCTGATCATCGTCTTCCTGTGTCTTTTCGGCGGGATCATGTCGGGTTTTCCGGTCGCCTTCGCCATCGGCGGCTCGGCCGTCATTTCCTTTGGGATCATCGCCGCGCTCGACAATGCGGGCCTGCTTGTGCACCAAGCCATCGACGTCGATTCGGCCGAATATGCGGCCTTGCTGGCCGAAGGGGCCGTCCGCGAGGCGATTTCGGTCTTTCGATACCCCGATCTGCCGCGGATCGAGGAGCCTTTGTTTCCCGGCGGCTGGGAACGGGCGATGGACCGCAATGTCAGTTTCATCGTCAACCGCATGAATGAGCGGGTCATCGCCGGACAATCGATCGAGACGCTGCTGGCGGTGCTGATGTTCGTGATGATGGGCATCACGCTGGAGCGGTCGAAAATCGCCAATGACCTGCTGACCACCATGGCGCGGGTCTTCGGCCCGTTGCCGGGCGGTCTGGCGGTCTCGGTGGTGGTCGTGGGGGCTTTTCTCGCGGCTTCGACCGGAATCGTCGGGGCCACGGTGGTCACCATGGGCCTGCTGTCGCTGCCGACGATGCTGCGCAATAATTACTCGCCCGAACTCGCGACGGGGGTGATCGCGGCCTCTGGAACCCTGGGGCAGATCATTCCGCCGTCGATCGTGATCGTTCTGTTGGGGACATTGGCCGGCGATCTTTATTCGACGGCTCAGGAACAACGGGCGGCGCTGGTCGGATGTTCCGACGCGCTGACATATCTCGGCGAAGCGGCGGTCGTATCGGTCGGCACCCTGTTTCAGGCCGCGCTTTTGCCCGGCATCGGGCTGGCGTTGCTTTATGCCGGTTACGCCTTTGGGTTCGCGATGGTCTTTCCGCATCGCGCCCCGCCGGTTCAATCCGAGAACGCAAGCGGCGAAGTCATCACCCGCACCGATGCGACCACCTGGTTCCTGCTGGTGCCCGCAGGTCTGATCGGCGCGACGATCATCGCCGCATCGGTCAATCTCGTAGGTTCGCAGACCATCGTGGTCGATGCCTTCTCGGATCGAACACAGGCCGCGTCGTTACGCACCAACGTTTCCGAACCATGCAAGGCGGCGATGATCGACTTGCACGGGCAGGAAAAGTGGGATCGGGCCGTGGCCGAACAGCAGGCCATCGACGACGCGGGCGGTGTCTCGGAATCCCGGGCGCTGTCACCCGAGGAACGGCTGGAAACCCGGGCGGCATTGGTGGCCAGCGCCGCGCCGGTCGGTACGGGCGTCGCCGTGACATTCCTGTTGCTGGCCCTGATGATGACCACGGCGCGGGGCGTCGCCCCCAGCCAGGATCCGCGTCCGATCCATGTCGGTCTGGGGGGGGCGGCCCTTGCCGTGATCGCCGATGCGCTTTTCATCACGCCGGAGACCTCTCCGGGCGCGACCTTTGCAATTCTGGCGATCCCATTTCTGATATCGCTCTACGGCGCCCGGACGGCGGCGATCCATCTGGGCCGCAACGAATTGATCCGGGTGGTCTTTCCGCCGCTGGTGCTGATCGTGGCGGTGCTTGGCTCGATTCTGGGTGGTATCACCAACCCGACACCCGCCGCTGCGCTTGGGGCCGGCGGTGCGATCATGCTGGCGGCCTATCGCAAGCTTCGGGATCAGAACCGCCCGGGCCGGCTGATCCTGATGGCAACCTTTGCGGTATTGATCATGATTCTCGTCTATTGACTGATTTTTGTGTGTATTTTCAGGTTACATCATCTTGGCCATAATGATGTTCTTATTGTCTTTCATTATCGGTTTTCTTATAAAATATGCCGATTGGTCGAG
>JBCCVK010000406.1:0-2274 GCA_039195495.1 Pseudomonadota bacterium | reverse complement strand
CGGCGTGCCGGTGACGGGTCCCAATGCCGAGACCTGGGCGGCCTATCTTTTCTGCCTGATCTTTCTGACGGTGCTGGCCATCGTCGCGCGGAATTTGACGCGCGGGTCGCTGGGGCGCACCTGGATGGCGATCCGCGACATGGACATCGCGGCCGAAATCATCGGGGTGAACCCGTTGCGGGCCAAGCTGACCGCTTTCTCGATTTCGGGGTTTTTCGTCGGGGTCTCGGGTGCGCTGTTTTTCAGCGTCTATCTGGGCGCGGTCGAAGTGGGAGAGGCGTTCGGTATTCAGAAATCGTTCCTGGTGCTGTTCATGATCATCATCGGTGGACTGGGATCGATCTTCGGCAGCTTCGCGGGCGCGGCTTTCCTGGTGCTGATGCCCGTGCTGGTGAAGAATGTTTTGGTGGGCCAACTCGGCTGGGCCACCGATCTGGCCGCGCATTTCGAATTCGTGATCGTGGGGGCGCTGATCGTGACGTTTCTGATCCTGGAGCCGCATGGGCTGGCGCAACTATGGCGTCTGGCGAAGGAGAAGTTGAGGCTTTGGCCGTTTCCGTATTAGCAAGAGAGTGAAAAACCGACTGCGCCGGCTGTGCCCGTCTCACGACAGACATCGGGCAGGTGTCCGGCGGCATGGAAAATAAAGGGAGGATTGAACCGATGAAGAAACTGGCAACGATGGCTGCGGCCGTCGCGATGGTCGCGGGTCCGGCGATGGCGGATCTGGTGTTTCCCTCGTTGAGCTACCGGACCGGGCCCTACGCGGCGGGCGGCATTCCGTTCGCCGACGGTTATGCGGATTACTTCACGCTCTTGAACGAACGGGACGGCGGCATCGGCGGCGTGATGACCCGGGTTCTGGAATGTGAGACCGGCTACAACACCGAAAAGGGGGTCGAGTGTTACGAAGCGACCAAGGGTGAAGGCTCCCTGGTCTATCAGCCGCTCTCCACCGGCATCACCTATCAATTGATTCCCAAGGTGACCGCGGATGGTATTCCGCTGCACACGATGGGCTATGGCCGCACCTCGGCCGCGAATGGCAGGGTGTTCAGCCATATCTTCAACTATCCGGCCAATTACTGGAACGGAGCGAGTCTTGCGATCAACCATCTCTTGGACATCGACGATGGTGATATTTCCGGCAGAAAGATCGCGCTGATCTATCACAACTCGGCCTACGGCAAGGAACCGATCCGGACGCTGGAAGAGTTGTCGAAGAAACACGGGTTTGAATTGCGTTTGATCCCGGTCGATCATCCGGGACAGGAGCAGAAATCGCAATGGTTGCAGATCCGCCGCGAGCGCCCTGACACCGTTCTGATGTGGGGGTGGGGCATCATGAACCAGGTCGCGCTCCAAGAGGCCGCCAACATCCGTTTTCCGATGGAGAATTTCATCGGCATCTGGTGGTCGGGTTCGGAAAACGATGTGCTGCCCTCGGGTGACGCGGCCAACGGCTACAAGTCGGTGAGTTTCCACAACGTGGGCACGGATTTCCCGGTTTTCGACGATATCCGCAAATACGTTGTTGATAGGGGTAAGGCCGCGGGCGCGGGCGACCAGATCGGCACCGTATTGTACAACCGCGGTTTTTATGCCGCGATGCTGGCGGCCGAGGCCGCGAAGACGGCGCAGAAAATCCATGGCGTGGCCGATATCACCCCGGCGATGATGCGCGACGGTATGGAAGCGCTGGAAATAACCGAAGAACTCATGGCCGCCAACGGCATGCCGAATTTCGGACCGGTTTTCTCGGTCACCTGCGAAAACCACGGCGGCCCCGGCACCGGCGTCATGACCCAATGGGACGCCGCCGCCGAGGAGTGGAAGCTTATCAGCGATTTCGGTCCATCGGACATGGAGGTGATCGATGCGCTGGTGATCGAGGACTCCAACGCCTATGCGGCCGAGAACAATATTGCCGAGCGCTGCAACTGAAGCGGCTCCGCCCCGGTTTTCGGACCGGGGCTTGCCGGATGCGAGGCCCCATGACCGACGCCGATAAGACACAAAGGACCCTGCTTGAGGTCAGCAATATCGAAGTGATCTATAATCACGTGATCTTGGTGTTGAAAGGTGTCAGCCTGACGGTGCTTCAGGGGAGCGTGACGGCTTTGTTGGGGGGCAACGGCGCTGGCAAGACGACCACGCTCAAGGCGATTTCGAACCTGCTCCAGTCCGAGCGCGGCGAGGTCACCAAGGGATCTATTCTCTATCGCGGCGAGAATGTCGCCGAATTGAATCCGGCCGAGTTGGTGAAGCGCGGCG
>JBCCVK010000405.1:0-2314 GCA_039195495.1 Pseudomonadota bacterium | reverse complement strand
TCCTGATCGAATTCACCCAGATGCCGGTGAACACCACCGACGGAATATCCATGCGCGCCTTCGCTCAACTCGGCGTGGAGCAGCGCCTCCTTCGGATTTCGTCCGGCGCCGCTGGCGGCGGCCATCAGATCGATGATGATGTCATCCAAATCTATGAGATCCGCTTCGATCAGGGGTCGCAACGCGTATTGGCCGGCGGCCGCATTGCAACCGGTGCCGGCCACCAGCCGCGCCGTTTTGATCCGATCGCGATAGAATTCGGTCAATCCGTAGACCGCTTCCGTTTGCAATGCGATGGCCGTGTGGGGGCCGCCGTACCATTTCTCGTACTCCGCCGGATCACGGAGGCGGAAATCGGCGCTGAGATCCACGATTTTCAGATCGCGTGGCAGCCGGGAAACGACAGCCTGACTGGCGGCGTGCGGCAAGGCGCAGAAAACCAGATCGACCCCCGAAACGTCGATGTCTTCGATTTGCGTGAGATCCGGCAGATCCACCAAATGGCGCAGATGGGGAAACACCTGGGCCATGCGCATGCCGGCCCTGCGCGCGCCACCCAGGGCGACGATCTGCATTGACCGATGAGCGGAGATCAACCGGACGAGTTCAGCGCCGGTATAGCCCGAAGCGCCGAGAATGGCGATTTTATGGGTCATGACACTCTCCTAAAGGTCTCGCATGGATCTGGAACGGATCAGGGGCGGCGGCAAGGGCGATTTGTCGTCACAGGCATCGGCTGACGCGACCGGATACCGATACCGTCCCAAGTCGTCCGTGGCCGGCATCCCGACCCGAGATCGTTCTTGATGGTTTTAATATGCCCGATCCGTCCCGGGACCGGATATGCCGACAGGCATCATGCGCGATGCTTTTCCTCGAATTCAAACCCGTAGCCTATGGACTTAAGGGGTCTCGGTGACAGCGCATAGGTTGATTGACGCAGAAAGTCCATCATTGCGCGGGTATCGTCGGCGTGTTTCCGCATCTCTTTTCGTGGAATCGGCGTGCCGACGACCACGCGGACCGGCTCATCGACCCGCGCGTTGAACTCTTTGATCAAAAGCCCCATACGCAAGGTATAATGGATATGGCTGGCGATCTGGAACAAGCGCGAATTACAGCCATCGAAAAAGACCGGAACGACGGCCGCATTCGATTTCGCCGATATCCGCGCGGTGAAATTGCGCCAACCGGGATCCATGGCCGGGGCGAATATCTTGGGTGAGGTTGACACCGTCCCGCCCGGAAAGACGCCAAGCGCCCCGCCCTGCTTCAGATAATCCAACGCCGTCTTGCGCGTCTTCAGATTCTGGCGCAGGGCTGTCCTGGTCTCATCGAAATCGATCGGCAAGATGAAGCGATTCAACTCCTTGGCTTTGCGGAACACCCGATGCGCCAGAATCCGGAAATCTCCGCGTACATGGCTGAGGATGTGCCCCATCACCAAGCCGTCAAGAATACCGTAGGGGTGATTGGCGACCAGAAGCAACGGCCCTTTTCGGGGTATGTTCGACAAGCTGCCGCCGACGACATCCAACGACAGACCGTAACGCTCCATCATGACTTCCCAAAAATCGCGCCCACGGGCGACTTCGTGCTCATAGCCCTGCGCGCGCCTGATCAGGCGCATGCGGCCCGTGACATTTTCCATCACGCGAATCATCGCTTTACCGCTCTTGGTTTTCGCGGAACTGGCATAGCTGATTTCACGGGCGATGTGTTTATGATCGATCATCTCAACCTCGGCGGATTACCGCGCATGTAGCGCGGTTCACCAAGTCTGACCAGACCGCTTGACCGGATCGCGCCGCCTTTTGTTTTATTCTGCGGCGGTTTTCAGGTGCCGTGCGGTGGTCTCGAAGGCCGACCAGAGTTCCTGGCGCCGTTTCGCCGCGGCGCGCTCGTTGGCCGCCTTCACCGGACCGAAACCGCGAATATGCAGCGGCAGCTCGGCCAACGCTACGGCGACATCCATACGCTCGGGGGTCAGGCCGGCCAGAATCCTGGACATGTCCGCTTCGTATTGCCGGATCAGCGCCCGTTCCATTCTGCGCTCGGCAGTATAGCCGAAAGGGTCGAATGGCGTGCCGCGCAGATGCTTCATCGGCGCCAGCAGGCGATAAGCCTGCATGATCCATGGTCCGAACGCGCGTTTCATCGGCCGCCCATGCGCGCCTTTCCCGCTCAGGAATGGCGGGGCAAGATGAAAGGTCATCTTGAAATCGCCCTCGAACGCCTCTCGCGCCTTGGCTTCGGTCTCCAGATGCAGACGGGCGACTTCGTATTCGTCCTTGTAGGCCAGCAGCTTGTGATA
>JBCCVK010000404.1:0-2314 GCA_039195495.1 Pseudomonadota bacterium | reverse complement strand
TCGATCCAGGCGCAGGTGCTGAACCTGTTCATGGATCTGAGGGAGGAATTCGACCTCACCTATCTGTTCATCAGCCACGACCTCGGTGTCGTCGAACATATCTCGGACCGGGTGATGATCATGTATCTCGGCCGGATCGTGGAATCCGCGCCGACCGAGGAGCTCTTCGCCAAGCCGAACCATCCCTATGCCCAGGCGCTCCTCGCCGAGGTGCCGCGGCTGGACCAGCGCAAGCGTGATTTCCATCCGATCAAGGGCGAGATCCCGTCGGCGATCAACCCGCCAAAGGGCTGCCATTTCCATCCCCGCTGTCCGCATGCGTTCGAGCGTTGCCGGACCGAGGTGCCCGATTTGAAGGAAATCGCGCCAGGGCGTCTCTCGGCCTGCCATCTGAACGATAACAATGGAGCCTGACGGTCCTTCGGATCCGAAAAAACAAGGAGTTTGGAAAATGGACACCCCCTCGTCCGAAGACATTCTTACCGGCATCCAGGAATGGGTGAAGATCGAAAGCCCGACGAGCGATGCGGATCGCGTCGAGCAGATGATGGATCTGGTATCGGAGACCTTCAAGGCGCTCGACTGCAAGATCGAGCGCATTCCCGGTGAAGAGGGACGTGCAAGCCACGTCTCGGTGTCCTCGCCATGGGGTGGGGATGAGAAGGGCATTCTCATGCTTTCCCATCTCGACACGGTGCATCCCGTCGGCACGATCGAGGACCTGCCGATCCGCGTGGAAGGCGACAAGGCCTATGGGCCCGGTATCTATGACATGAAGGGCGGCGCTTATCTCGGCGTGACGGCGTATCGGACGCTGGCCGAGACGGGGTGGGAGTCCGACCTCCCGATCCGGTTCCTCTTTGTGTCGGATGAGGAAACCGGGAGCACCACGTCCCGCAAGCACATCGAGGCCGCCGGCGAACATGCAAAATATGTATTGGTGACCGAGCCGGCACGCGACGGCGGCAAGATCGTCACCGGGCGGCAGGGTTCGGCCCGTTTCATCATGCGCGCGCATGGGCGTCCTGCGCATTCGGGCAGCCGCCACAAGGAAGGCCGCAGTGCGATCCTGGAAATGGCGAAACAGATCGAGCGCATCGAAGGCCGGACGGATTATGGCCGCAACTTCACGGTCAATGTCGGCATGATCGAGGGCGGAACGGCAGCCAACGTGATTCCGGAGCATTGCACGGCATCGCTCGATTTCCGCTTTCGCGATCTCGGCGTCGCTGATGAAATGATCTCCTGGGTCCAGAACCTGGACTCATTCAGTCCCGACGTTTCCTTCTCGGTTGATGGAGGCATGACGCGTCCGCCCTTCGAGGAAACTCCTGCGATCAAGGACCTTTTCGACCATGCCAAGGACCTCGCGGCGGAAATCGGCTTTGAGCTCGTCGGCACCTTCACTGGCGGTGGCAGCGACGGGAACTTCCTCGCCGGCAAGCTCCCAGTTCTTGACGGCCTCGGCGTCGACGGAGAAGGCGCACACACGCTGCATGAGCATCTGCTCATCTCGTCACTTGTGCCCCGTATGCGGTTGATGCGGCGCTTGATGGAAACGCTGCACTGACGTCTCTTCCGGTGTCAGAGGCCTGATCAGGCACACACGCGAGACGTAGTTTGACCGTCGGGGCCTACGGGCGTCTAATCCCGACTCACGATGCCCAGCGATACCTCAGACTGGCCGAAAACCATCGTTCATGCCGACATGGACGCGTTTTATGCGGCCATCGAACAACTCGACGATCCATCTCTGCGCGGGAAACCGGTTCTCGTCGGCCCCCCGAGCGACCGCGGCGTCGTGCTCACCGCGAGTTATGAAGCGCGGCCCTACAAGGTGGGCAGTGCCATGGCCATGGCCAAGGCCCGGCGGCGTTGTCCCGATGCCGTCATCGTGCGTCCGCGGTTCGAGCGGTATACCGAGGTCTCGAAAACCATCATGGGCGTGTTTGCCGACTTCTCGCCGGATGTGGAGGCGATCAGTCTGGACGAAGCGTTTCTCGACTTGACGGGAACGGATCACCTTTTCGGGCGTCCCCAGGAATTGGGCACAAAACTCAAGCAGGCCGTACGCGAGGCCACCGGCGGACTCACGGTGTCCGTCGGTGTATCCGGAACCAAATACGTCGCCAAGGTCGCCAGCGACTACCGCAAGCCCGACGGACTGACAATCGTGTCGCCTGAAGATGCGCAAGCCTGGCTCGCGCCGATGCCCGTAAAGCGGCTCTGGGGCGTCGGGCCCAAGACTGAAAAGCGCCTGCATGCGATCGGACTTGAAACGATCGGGCAGGTAGCGTCGGCCGATCCGGATTGG
>JBCCVK010000403.1:0-2322 GCA_039195495.1 Pseudomonadota bacterium | reverse complement strand
TCGACAGCGCACCGGCGCCGACGATCGTTCTGCTGATGACGCTGGCATTCATCGCCGCCTTCGTCGCGGCGCAGCGCCGGGCGACCCGTGCGGAATGACTGACATGGCCGGGGCCGGGTGTTGGTCCCTCGAACATATCGCTTGCCGGGATCACGCCCGTTCTCGTCCAGCGCCGATTTCCGATGCGGGCGGTCCGATGGGAGGACCCTTGAAGGTGATGGCCGCCTTTGAACCTGCCTGGCCTCTCACGGCATCCTGCCGTTATTGACGCTTCGTCGCATCCGTGCGATTCAGCCGTTTACGAAGACGGGAAGGGTGGTGTGGTTTTCCTGATTTGTCGCACGACCGATCGACGACGTCCCGGAAGTGCGCCACGCGTCGCGCCGGACGGATGGATCGGCATGCTTTGGGGCAATTCCCGGATCCTGCACAAGCGATGTTTCAAGGAACCGATACGATGATCGAAGCCTATCTCTGCGAAGGGTTGCGCACGCCCATCGGGCGTTATGGTGGCGCATTGGCGCATGTGCGACCGGACGATCTTTTGGCCGGGGTGATCAAGGCCGTGGTCGATATGGTGCCGGGGCTGGAGCCGACGGCCATCGACGATGTCTTCATGGGCTGTGCGAACCAGGCGGGGGAGGACAATCGGAATGTCGCGCGCATGGCGGCGCTTTTGGCGGGATTACCCGACACCGTGCCGGGGGTGACGATCAACCGTCTGTGTGGTTCGGGCCTCGACGCGGTCGGACAGGCGGCCCGCGCCATCAGAGCCGGAGAGGCCGATCTGATCCTTGCTGGCGGCGTCGAAAGCATGAGTCGCGCGCCGCTGGTTATGCCCAAGGCCGATATGGCCTTTTCACGCCGGGCCGAGATTTTTGACACCACCATCGGCTGGCGGTTCGTGAACGCATGGATGCAGCGGCAATACGGTATCGACTCGATGCCCGAAACGGCCGAGAACGTGGCCGAGGATTTTGCCGTGAGCCGCGCGGATCAGGACGCCTTCGCCCTTCGATCCCAAATGCGTGCCGCCGCCGCCCAGTTCAACGGGCGGTTCGCGCAGGAGATCGCTCCGGTTGCGGTGCCGCGGCGCAAGGGCGATCCGGTGATCGTTGACAGGGACGAACACCCGCGCGAGACTTCGATCGAGAAACTGTCGGCATTGTCTACACCCTTTCGTGAAAACGGCAGTGTGACCGCGGGCAATGCCTCAGGCGTCAATGACGGTGCGGCGGCATTGTTCGTTGCCTCCGGTGCGGCCGTGAAGACTTACGGACTTACGCCGAAAGCGCGCATTACCGGTCTTGCGACCGCGGGTGTACCGCCGCGGATCATGGGTGTCGGGCCAGCCCCCGCCACTGAGAAATTGCTGGCCCGGCAGGGTCTGACGATCCAGGACATGGATATCGTCGAACTGAACGAGGCTTTTGCCGCCCAGGCTCTGGCCGTGATCCGTCGCCTTGGCCTGCCCGACGATGACAGCCGCGTGAACCCCAATGGCGGCGCGATCGCGCTGGGTCATCCCCTTGGCATGTCCGGCGCGCGTTTGGCACTGACGGCGGCGATCGAGCTGCAAAATCGTGGTGGGAAACGGGCGCTTGCCACCATGTGCATCGGTGTCGGGCAGGGTATCGCCCTGACCCTGGCGGCCGTCTGAGGGAACTTTCCCGACCGCTGATGAACCGGCGACTTCCATAAAGCCTGATCCGTTCGATTGCGCAAAGGTCAAAGATCACCCGCCACACCGATCGCATGGCCGTTCCCGTGCGGTGTCGACGCATTTTTAATCCCGGACTGAAGGGGGGCGTTCCAAGTCGGAGATTTCATGAAACGCCCGCGCCAGATGTTCCTTGTCAAGCTGATCGAGGGGATCGATCGGCAAGGATTGAACGGGCGCGGCGGCGGCTCCTCTCCGTCTCGGGTTGCAGGTTTCGACTGGCAGGTACGTACGCCAAATGAGACGGCCGCTGGCGCAAGCGTGCAGGTCCATTCAGGGCCAACCCATTTAGGTCGGGCAGGCGCCTGATCCTGGAAGTTGGAAACGACTTGAATTCATCCTTGGCAGAAGGAGGAGATCGCTCTTCCCGAAGGCAATGAAGGCGTGCCGGCCAGCGTCAATTGACGGGCCGCCGCAGGCCGTGCCGCGCCAGAATTTTCGTGAACGCTTCGGCTTCGACCGCCGCGAACAGGCGGTCGACGGCTTCGATCTGTCTGTCAGACCATGCCCCTTCGATCCTGACGAAGTTCATCGTGGCCACCCGGTTGCCCGGCAGGGGATCGGGGGCTGCGGCCGTGCCGCCAAGGGGCACGATCTCGAAC
>JBCCVK010000402.1:0-2323 GCA_039195495.1 Pseudomonadota bacterium | reverse complement strand
GCGTCAGTTGATCGCTCTCTCCCGTCGTCAGCATCTCGTCCTGCTCGCAATGCACTTCCAGGATCACGTCCTGCTCCTGCGCCGTCGGATGCAGCGCCAGCACCGAACCCTTCGCCAAGGCCGCGACGTTGACGCATGTCGAGGGGCGCATTCTTTCCTCACTTTCGACCCGGGAGAGCGACAGCAGGTCGTCAACCAGCCGGTTCATCCGCCCGGCCTCCTTTTCCATGATCCGCAAAAACCGGTCATGGGCGGACGCGTCATCCCGAGCGGTTCCCTTCAGCGTTTCGATAAACCCCATCAGCGCGGTCAGCGGCGTACGCAATTCATGGCTGACATTGGCGACGAAGTCGCGCCGCATCTGACCGACGGTCTCTTCGGGGGTGATGTCCTGAAAAGACAGGACCAGACCGGAAATCGTGTCGCCGAAAAAGGGCGTGACGATGACCCGATAGATGATTTCGACCCCCAGATCGGCCTGCACGTACCGGCCTTGGACCGACTGGTGCGTCGTGAACGCCCGATCGATGGCGTCGAGCATCGCGGGTTGGCGAATGATGGTTCCATAGTGCCGCCCCTCGGCGACCGTGCCGAAGATTTCCTGGGCGGCAGGATTCGCGACGCGGATACGCTCGTACCGGTCGATGATCAAAACCGGCTGTGGCAAACCTCTCAGAATCTGGCGGGGCGCATCGAATTCCATTCCGGATCAACGTTCAACCGGCGAAAACCGTCTGCGTCCCTCTCGGCACGTCATGCGCGAACCGCATATGATGCGATCGGCGGCCATCGCCCTGTTCTTCATCGGGCCCCCATTGCGGCCGCGATGCCGCGTTCAAATTCCGCCACCAGCAAATCGATGTCCTCGATGCCGACGGATACCCGAAAAAACCCTTCGGAAATTCCGATGGCCGCCCGCGCATGATCGGTCAACGTCCGGTGCGAGGACGACGACGGGTGGGACAGCGTCGTTCCGACGTCCCCCAGGGTCGGGGCAAAGGCCAGATCCGGCATCGCTGCCGTCAGGGCGTTGGCGGCCGCACGGCCGCCGCCTATCTCGAAACTGATCGTGTTGCCGAACTGCCCCTGCAGCAGATGCAGCGCTCTGCCGTGATCGGGATGGTCGGAACGGCCCGGATAAACGACGCGCGCGACGCCGGGCATTTCCGCCAAGGCGTGCGCAAGTCGCGCGGCGTTGTGCTGTGCCCGTTCAAAACGCAGATCGAAAGTGTAAAGACCGCGTTCGGCCAGCCAGCAGTCGAACGGACTCGGAGTGACCCCCATGGTCATGGATATCTGCCTGATCGCATCGCGATGCGCCGGCTCCCGGGCCGCAACATATCCCAGCATCGTGTCGGAATGCCCCGACAGAAGCTTCGTAACCGAATGGACGACGATATCGGCGCCGGCTTGAAAGGGGCTGTATCCGAAAGGCGTGGTGAATGTGTTGTCGACGACGAGAATGAGACCATGACGCGCCCCCAGCGCGACGATGCCCTCCATATCGGCCACGCGCAGCGTCGGATTCGATACGACCTCGACCAGAAGCAAGCGCGTCTTGTCCGTGACCGCCGCGGC
This sequence comes from Pseudomonadota bacterium, assembly GCA_039195495.1. Lineage (GTDB taxonomy): Bacteria > Pseudomonadota > Alphaproteobacteria > Rhodobacterales > Rhodobacteraceae > JBCCVK01. Next base: position 745 of record JBCCVK010000402.1, on the reverse strand, counting down.
CATGGCGGCGGCATCGGTCGGATCGGCCAAGGTGCCGGTAATGCCGAACCGTGGCAGATCATGCGACAGCAGCCGCAAAGAGCGGCCGTAAAGCTGATTTGCGCCGAGAATGTGATCGCCGGCCGACAGAAGACCAAAGATCGCCGCCGTGATGGCCGCCATGCCGGATGACAGGATCATCCCGCCCTCGCCCCCTTCGAGCGCATCGATTTTCTGAGCCAGCAGCTGCGCGTTCGGATGCCCCTCCCGCGAATAGGTATATCCGTGCCCCTCTTCGTATTGCGCGTCGAGCTGATCGGGGGTTGCCGAGGCATAGACGACCGAAGGCTGCAAAGGCGTAACGAGCGGACGGCTGACCGAAGACGGCCATGGGGTGCGACGCACGAGATTGGGTTTTCGCATCACGACGACCTTCTCACAGGGGTTTCAAATCGCGGGCGAACCGTCGTGCGTTTTCTTGATAATGCAGCGCAGAGGCGCGCAGCGCCTGGACGGTTTCGCCATCCAGCGCCCGCACGATCTTGGCAGGCGTCCCCATGACCAGGCTGCCGTCGGGGACGATTTTGCCTTCGGTGACGAGCGCCCCCGCCCCAATCAGACAATTGCGGCCAATAACGGCGCCATTCAGCACGGTCGCCCCCATTCCGATCAGGCTCTGATCGCCGATGGTGCAGCCATGCAGTATCGTCCCGTGGCCGACGGTGCAATTCCTGCCGATGGTCAGAGCGAAACCGATATCGGTGTG
>JBCCVK010000401.1:0-2324 GCA_039195495.1 Pseudomonadota bacterium | reverse complement strand
TCTCGATGCCCATGTGATCGAGGAACGTATCGCTGGCCCGCGCGATGACGTCGGACACTGCATTGCCAATCCCCACCACCTGATAAGTTCTCACCGGGTCTTCTCCTCGAACGGACAGAGATCCCGAATGACGCAGTTCGGACACATCGGTTTTCGCGCCTTGCAGACATAGCGGCCGTGCAGGATGAGCCAGTGATGGGCTTTTTGCTGGAATTCGACCGGCACGTTGTTCTCGATGGCGCGCTCGACCGCGACGACATCCTTGCCGGGACAGATGCCGGTTCGGTTGCCGATGCGGAAAATATGCGTATCCACCGCTTGGGCGGGGTGTTCGAACCACATATTCAATACCACATTGGCGGTTTTACGGCCAACGCCGGGCAAGCTTTCCAGCGCGGCGCGGCTCGTGGGCACTTCGCCCCCATACTCATCGACGAGAATGCGGCTCAACTGTATTACGTTCCTGGCCTTGTTACGATAAAGACCAATGGTCTTGATGTATCCGATCAGCCTTTCTTCGCCCAATTCCAGCATTTTCCGCGGCGTGTCCGCAATCTCGAACAAATCTTTCGTCGCACGGTTCACGCTCACATCCGTCGCCTGGGCCGACAGGGCGACGGCGACAAGCAACGTGTAGGCATTGACATGGTTCAACTCACCCCTGGGATCTGGCCGGTGTTCCCGAAAGCGCACGAAGATCTCGCGAATCGCGTGATATGAAAGCTGTCTCGCCATCAAAAGCGGTATGCCCAAGCCGTCCCCCATACGCAAGGCGCAAGAAACGGTTCGCTCGAGACGATCCGAAAGGATAGTTCTGAGACATCCAACGAAAGGAAGTCCGCAATGGGCGATACCGGCTATCATTATGGGGTCATACGCCGCGCAATCGAAATGATCGATGCCGAGGGCGGAAGGGATCTGTCGCTGGAACAGCTGGCCTGCAGGATGCATATGAGCCCCGCTCATTTCCAGCGCATCTTCACCCGCTGGGTGGGGGTCAGTCCCAAACGGCTCCAGCAATATCTCGCGCTCGGCCATGCCCGCGCCATCTTGCGCAATCGTTTCACCACGCTCGAGGCGGCCGATGCGATCGGCCTTTCGGGCTCGGGCCGTTTGCACGATCTTTTTCTCCGATGGGAAGCGATGAGCCCTGGCGATTACGCCAGGAGCGGAAAAGGATTGAGGATTTACTGGGGCTGGTTCGAAAGCCCCTTCGGTCCGGCCCTGGTCATGGGCACGGACAAGGGCGTTTGCGGAATCGGTTTCGCGGCCGAAACCGGCAGGGAAAGGGCGATGACGGATCTCGTCTCCCGCTGGCCCAAAGCGCATTTCGTCGAAGACCCGGCACGATTGCGGCCCTGGGCGCTGGCCGCCTTCGGCGCGCAGAGCGCTGAAGCGGCCGAGGCGCCATTGTTCCTGATCGGCGCCCCTTTCCAGATCAAGGTGTGGGAAGCCCTCTTGTGCATCCCCTCCGGTCACGTGACGACCTATTCCGAAATCGCCCAGCAGATCGGCTCTCCCAAAGCCGCACGCGCCGTGGGGACCGCGGTGGGACGCAACCCGATCAGCTGGCTCATCCCTTGCCACCGCGCCCTTCGAAAATCCGGTGGACTGGGCGGATATCATTGGGGACTGCCGGTCAAGCGCGCCATGCTGGCATACGAGGCGGCCCGACTCGAAAGCGCGTCATAAAGGCGTGACGACCTTCCGCCGGGGAGACCGCAGATTGATTTTTCCCTGTTTCTTCTCTAGCTTGGCGCCAAAAGGCTTCAGAGCTCCAAACTTGAGGAAGGGCATATTATGAGCGTGAAAACAACCACCGGACTGGCCTGTGCCGGTCTGCTGTTGCTGACCGGCTGTGGGGAACCCTTGCCAGGCCAGACCAACGAGCGCACTCAGCAAGGCGCCATCATCGGCGGTTTGCTCGGCGGCATTGCCGGAGCGGCATCCGACCGCGACGATGCGCTGAAGAGTGGTGTGGTGGGGGCGGCCGCGGGCGCCGCCATCGGCGGCGTCATCGGCAATTCCCTGGACAGGCAAGCTGCGGAACTGCGTCAGCAGATCGATAACGACCGGGTGCAAATCATCAATACCGGCAACGAACTGATCGTCCGGATGCCGCAGGACATCCTGTTCGATATCGATAGCGCGGCGGTTCGCGGCGGCCTGCAGAGTGATTTGCGCATTCTCGCCCGCAACCTGCAGAACTACCCCAGCAGCCGCGTCGAAGTGATCGGGCATGCCGACAATACCGGATCAGTCGTCTATAATCAGGATTTGTCCGCCCGCCGGCGCCGATCAGCACGCTTGCCACCGAACCGGCG
>JBCCVK010000400.1:0-2337 GCA_039195495.1 Pseudomonadota bacterium | reverse complement strand
TCGATCGCGATCTGGAAGCGATTCAGGCCATGATCATGAGAATGGGCGGTCTCGTCGAGGCCGCCATTCTTAATGCCGCGAAATCCCTTGAAACACGGGATGAGGAATTGGCGGAGCAGGTGCGTCGCAATGATGCGGTCATCGATCAACTCGAGGAAGAAGTGAATTCCCAGGCGGTTCAGGTGCTTGCTTTGCGGGCACCGACAGCCGGCGATCTGCGCACGGTTCTGACCGTCATCAAGATCAGCGCCAATCTGGAACGCGTCGGCGATTACTCCAAGAACATGGGCAAGCGAACCTCGGTTCTGGTTCAGATGGACCAGATCGAGGGGGCCGAAGGCGGTATCCGCCGCATGGCCAAAGAGGTTGAAATCATGCTCAAGGATGTGCTTGATGCATATATACAGCGCGATGTGGCTCTGGCGTACGACGTTCGTCAGCGTGATGCCGAAGTCGATCGGATGTATAATGCGCTTTTTCGCGAATTCATCACGCATATGCTGGAAAATCCGCGCAACATAACGCCGTGCATGCATTTGCATTTCATCGCCAAGAATATCGAACGCATGGGCGATCATGTCACCAACATCGCCGAGCAGGTCATCTATCTGGTCACCGGTAAGATGCCGGAAGAAAGCCGCACCAAAAGCGATCGCACCAGTTTTGAAAAAACCGGAACGGCATGATGGCCCCCGCGGAACAGCCGAGTGTTCTCGTCGTCGAAGATGAACCCGCCCAGCGCGAGGTTCTGGCATATAACCTTGAGGCCGAAGGGTTCCGGGTCGCGAAGGCCGAAAGTGGTGACGAGGCGCTTCTGCTGGTCGATGAGGAGAACCCGGACATCATCGTCTTGGACTGGATGCTGCCCAGCGTATCCGGTATCGAGATATGCCGCCGCCTGAAGTCCAGGCCCGACACGCGCAACATTCCGATCATCATGCTGTCGGCGCGCTCGGAAGAGGTTGATCGCGTGCGCGGGCTTGAAACCGGTGCGGACGATTACGTGGTGAAACCCTATTCGGTGGTCGAGTTGATGGCGCGCGTGCGTGCGCAGTTGCGTCGCGTCAGGCCGGCGACCGTCGGCCAGCAGTTGACGTTTGAGGACATCATGCTGGATTCCGAAAGCCATAAGGTCTTTCGCGGCAAGGAGACGCTGCGTCTTGGGCCGACCGAGTTTCGGCTTTTGGCGACGTTCATGGAGAAACCGGGCCGGGTCTGGAGCAGGGAACAGCTTCTGGATCGGGTATGGGGGCGTGATATTTACGTCGATACCAGAACCGTCGACGTCCATATCGGACGATTGCGCAAGGCGCTTTGCCAATATGGCGGCTCTGATCCGTTGCGAACGGTGCGCGGCGCGGGTTACGCTTTAGGGTAAAGAATGAACTTCGCTCTATAATCGTTTGTTTTCCCTTTCTCTTCTCAGAGATACATGATGTTCGCGGACTTAAATTCTGCAGCGGGCAGAGTTGTATTTTCTTGCCCGTGACGGTGTCGTCCTGGTTTCGCACAGGCCCGTATGCCCCCCATTGCGCGCGAAGAGGTCGAAATGTACTGCCAGCGTCACAGGCACTGCGCGTGCTTGGGGGCTCGTCCGGATCATCGGGCTTACAGCACGGGGGGTTTACAGCACGGCGGTAAGACCGCAGATTTGACGAAAGCGTGAAGGAGCGACCATGACCCGGCCCTGGCATCTGCCGATCATCTCGATTGTTGCCGTAATCTGGACTGCGATGCTGGTGGCCGATCATATGTTTACGATGTTGGGGATGCCGGTCTATCGGAATAATCTCACCCCTGATCAGAGCGGTTTTCTCATGGCGCTGCCGATTTGGTTGAAGGCGCTCTGGGCCTTTGGTGCATGGTCGGGTTTATTGGGGGCGATCCTTATGTGGATTCGCCAGCCCGTCGCGCCTGGATGGTTGGGGATATCGTTTCTATGTCTGCTGTTCACCGTGGTCTGGCTGATTTTCATGGGGGGCGCGCTGGCTGTGACCGGGCCGGCGGGGGTGGGCATGATGCTGGGCGCCATCGGTCTGAGTTGTCTGATTTATCTCTATGCGCGACAGATGCATGCGGCGGGACATCTTTAATCTCGAAGCTTGCGTCGTTCGGCACGCCAGGCTCTCCATGCTTCGGGGGTGTCGAGATCGCGTCGGGCACGCCCTCCGGGCAGGGGGATCAGATGCACCCCGCCGCCGGCGGCCTTGATCACCGATCGGGCGCCGTCGTCACCTTCAAGGGCCATCAACCGGGTGAAAAGCGCGCTTGAGAACAGAACCGGATGACCTTGACGCCCGTCTTCGTCGGCCGCGGCCCAGACCAGATTTCCTGGAT
>JBCCVK010000399.1:0-2340 GCA_039195495.1 Pseudomonadota bacterium | reverse complement strand
GGGGATGGCCACCCGCAGCATATAGGCGTGCAATTGCAGGTAAAGGCCGTTCATCAGGCGCAGGGGCTTGAACTCCTCCTCGGTGAGCGAACCGTCGATGCGGCGGTCGACCTGGGCGCGGAACTGCGCATTACGCTCGGCCAGAAAGGCTTTGTCGAATTCGTTGTAGTGATACATGGGGCGTCTCCTGCGCGGTCCCGATCAAGTCCGGGACACGAACGACTCCTGTATGCCACGGGCATAACTCGATGGTCCGCTTCTGCGGAACTCTTCACGAAAATGGATGGGTTCCGGACCCTCAGCCCCCTCACGGATATCGGCCAGATAAGCGCCGACCGCGACATTTCCCTGCCGGCTGGCATCAATCAGGCGCAACTCGGCATGCGCCTCGTCGGTCAGAACTTCCGCGTCGCTCAGGCATCGGGACCAGCCGTCATCCTCGGTCTGATAGATCACGTCACCTTCCAGCAGGTGATTGGCGGTGACGACTTTGGGCTTGAAGGCGCGGCTCATAGAGCGATCTCCTTTTGCATATGGACGATCTCGGTGGCCAATGCGACCGCCCTGCGGGGGGCGAGACCCAGCAGGGTCAGGACGGGGCCATCCATGTCGGCGGCGGCCACCGCGTCGGCAAGCTGGCCCAGCGTGGTGGCCAGCACAAACTGATCCGGACGCGAGGCATTCTCGACCACACTCGCCGGCGTGGCGGGATCGGCCCCATACATCAACAGGCGGCCCTGCAGGAAGCGAAGGGATTTCTTGCCCATGTAGATCGCGGCGACCTGGCCCTTTCCGGCGAGTATGCGCCAGTCATGTTCGACAAAGCCCTTCATGCCGTGCGCCGTCAGAAGCCTGACGGACGTGTTGCGCCCCCGCCGTGTCAGAGACTGGCCAATCCCCGCCGCCGCGGCCGAAGCGGCCGTGATACCGGGGACGACGACCCAGGGGATCTCGAAGCCGTCACATGCCTCGATTTCCTCGTCCAAACGCCCAAAGACGGCCGGGTCACCGGATTTCAACCGCACCACATGGGCGCCCTCGCGCGCGTGTTATACGATCAGCGCATTGATGTCGGCCTGCGCCATGGAGGGGCCGAATCCCTCTTTTCCCGCGTCGATGATTATGGCTTCCCGGCGGGCCAGTTCCAGAAGTTCCGGGGCGACCAGTCGATCGTGGATCACGACATCGGCCGCATCCAGCGCCTTGCGCGCCTTCAACGTCAAAAGCTCGGGATCGCCCGGACCCGCCCCCACGAACATCACGCGGCCTCGCCGCGGGCCGGTCTTCAGATGAAACTCCAACAGCGCTTCCAGCGCCTCGCGGGCCCCCTCTTCGCCACGTTCCTCAAAAGCCGGCGGTCCAACCTTGAAATAATAGTCCGCCCAAAAATCGCGGCGCTTGCGGCCCGCCGGCAGCCCCGCGAGCCGGGACCGAAACGCCTTGCCGATTCGGGTAAGATGGCCCAGTGTCGGCGACAGTTCCGCTTCGAGATCCGCCTTGATCTTGCGGGCCAGCATCGGTGCCGCACCCTCGGTGCCGATAGCGACGGTCGTCGGATCGCGATCAACGATGGCGGGGGTGATGAACTGGCTGTCGTTCAGATTATCCACGATATTGACCAGCGCTCCGTCTCTGCGGGCCAAGGCCGCGACCCGGGCATCTTCGGCCCCATCGTCGTTGGCGGCATAAAAAAGCGCGGCGCACAGCGCATCGCCCGGCTCCATCGCGCGACGGATCAAGGTCACTCGCCCGGCTGCGGACCATGCCTCGATCTCGGGCGCCGGATCGGCGGCGAGAACCGTCAATCGGGCCTCGGTCTTCAGCAGAAGCCGTAGTTTCGCCAGCGCGGCATTTCCACCGCCCGAGACGACGATGCGCCGGCCTTCGACGGTCAGGAAGACGGGAAAGTGTTTCATACGCGCCTCCGATTTACATCTGGATATAGAACATTGTTCCGTGTATTGGCAGATATGAACGGAAAACAAGAATGTTTGTTCTTTTATTTGCTTAAAAGCAGGTCTCTTGTCCAGAAAGGGGTGAGAATTGAAATGAGTGTTTCTCTGGATTCGACGGATCGTAGAATTCTGGCCGAGTTGCAAACCGACGCAAGCCAGTCTCTGGATGAGATCGCCAAGAAGGTAGGCTCCTCGAAAACACCCGTTTGGAACCGAATCCGCAAGATGCGCGAGGCTGGCGTGATCAGACGGCAAACGGTGGTCCTGAATCCCGGCAAGCTTGGATTCGAGGCGTTTTTCTTCGTCTTGATCCGCACCTCGGAACACGAGGCGGAATGGCAGCGAAAGTTCCTGCAACTGCTGCTCGACCGTCCCGAAGTCCTGG
>JBCCVK010000398.1:0-2355 GCA_039195495.1 Pseudomonadota bacterium | reverse complement strand
CGCGCCGGTCCCCGAATGGATTGAGATTGACGTCGCCGCAAGCGGTCATGGACGCCAGAAGCGCAAGAAATATCCCCGCATTCAAAACCTTGCGTGCGCGCACGAACGTCGCCTCCACCAGTTCATCCGAACGTGTACCGGAGCGGCGGGGTTGGAACAAGGGGCCTTTTACCGGGGTCGCGCCCGCTTGCGCCCGTTTCAGTGTGGCAAAGCTGCACCAATTCCAGCGGCATTCGGGCGATCTCGGGCGGCTGTCTTGCATTTGAAGGGAGCAGGCGCGACACAACATCATACTCAATTCCTCATGGATTGAGGTGCACCTTGTAATGAATGAGGGAAAATCATGAAAAAGATTCTCTTCACTTCGACTGCTCTGGTCGCCTCGGCCGGCATTGCGGCGGCGGAAGTGAAAATCACCGGCTCGGCCAAGATGGGCATCGCCGAGGGCGGCGAATTCCACGATGGTGGTCTCAGCTTCTTCCAGGACGTTGACGTCACCTTCACCATGTCGGGCGAAACCGACGGCGGTCTGGCGTTCGGCGTCTCGGTCGATCTGGACGAAGCCCAGGACGACATCCCGCTGGCCGGCACAGACGAGAACGACGCTTTCGACGACACGTCCGAGGATGGCGGCGTGGCCGTCTTCATCTCGGGCGGTCTGGGAACCCTGACGATGGGCGACACCGACGGCGCAATGGACTGGGCCCTGACCGAAGGCGGCAACGTCAACAACCCGGGCACCCTCCGCGACGACGAAACGGCGTATGAAGCCTATCGGGGCTCGTATCTGGACGGCGTCTATGACGGCCAGGTCGTGCGCTACGACAACACGTTCGGCGATTTCGGCGTGGCGCTCTCGTTCGAGATGGACGATGCGGGCGACAATGATCCGGGCTACGCCCTTGGTGTGAAATACAACCTTGAGCTGGGCGGAACCACCATCGCGCTGGGCGCGGGTTATCAGACCGCGACCCAGAATATCGCGGGCACCCCCGTCGAGGCCACAGCTATCGGTCTCTCGGCCACCGCGACGCTGTTCGATGGTCTGTCGGCCGGTCTGGGCTACACCCTGTACGAGGACGTGGATGGGGCCGGTATCGACGCCAGCCACATTCAACTGGGTGTCGGTTACAAGATCGGTGCCCTGGGCCTGCACGCCAACTACTCGGATTACGATTCGGATAGCAATGTATTCGATGAGGATGGTTTCGGTCTGGCCGCCTCTTACGATCTGGGCGGTGGCGCAGCGATTCACGCGGGCTACGGCGTCAACGAGACGGAAGACGACATCTATTCGCTTGGTCTGGCGATGTCGTTCTGATCCCTCGCGGGACATGAGGAAAACGGAAGGGCGGGCTCGATCCGCCCTTTCCTTTTGTGATATGCGCGCATGTCGGGAAGCGCCGTGGCCGTCCAGGCGCGCAAAGCCGCAATCCGTGCCGGACGGCGTCATTCATGCTATCTGGGCCCATGCCACGGCTTGACGTTAAGCAGATCCCAAGTGTTTACAAACGGGCGCGGCGCCTTCATTCGGCCGGACGGACCGATGCGGCCGAGGCGCTGTATCGCCAAATTCTGGCCATACGCCCCCAAACCACCGAAGCGCATTATCAACTGGCCCGTCTCTATGGCCGAAACGGCCGGCACGCGAAGGCGCTTCGATCCTTCGAAAAGGCGATCGCGCAAAAGCCCGGGGAAGCGGCGATTTGGGCGTCCCTGACGGAGACGCTGCTCGAGTGGCGCGATTCGTCCCAGGTGGTCGGGATAAGCGATCGCCTGGTCCAGGCGGGCCATGCGCGTGCGGTGCTGGCGCTGCTGACGAAACTCGCCGACCGGTTCCTCAAGCAAGGCGCCGCGGGTCTTGCGCGGCCCGTCATCGAGCGGGCGTTGAAGATCGCCCCCGGACGGCCCGATCTTTTGACCATGCTGGGCGACGCGTTGAGTTTTCTGCAGGCGCCGGACGCCGCTCTTTCAAGTTACGACAAGGCGATTGCCGCGGCGCCGGGCGCCGATTTCCCGAAAATTCAAAAAGCGGTTTTGCTGCAAACGCTCGGTCGCTTCGATGACGCCGAGCTTTTGCTGCGTGAAGCGTTGGAACATGCCCCGAATAACGGCCGTTTGTTCCGCCTGCTGACGTCGGGAGGGAAGATGACGGCTGGCGATCCTCTCATCGCGCGCATGCAGGAGACTTTTGCAAAACCCGATCTCCGGCCTGCGGACAGGATCCCGTTGGGTTTTGCGCTTGCCAAGGCTTTGGAGGATATCGGTGCGTTCGACCGCGTCTTTCCCGTTTTGAACGTGGCCAACGGGCTGGTGCGGAAAACCTTTCCTTACGACATTCGGACCCGCACCGAT
>JBCCVK010000397.1:0-2365 GCA_039195495.1 Pseudomonadota bacterium | reverse complement strand
GAAATTGCCCGTGTCGCTCAGGATCACGCGGCGGTCGGGCCGAAGGTCCAATGCGGCGGCGAGTGCCTGATAGATCTTGATCGACAACGTGTCTCCCATGACGATGGTGCCGGGCGGCGCACCGACGAGTGGGGCGATCCGGTCGCCGATGCGCGCGGGTTGCCGCATCCAGCCCGCCCGATTCCAACCGGTAATCAGCATCTTGCCCCATTCGCGCGTCAGGATTTCGTTCACGCGATCCGGCACCGCCTTGGGCAGCGGGCCCAGCGAATTACCGTCCAGATAGATCACGTCCTCTGGCAGGCGGAATAACGCGCGGGTCTTGGTAAAAACGGTCATGCTGCAGGTATCGGTCCGGCTTGAGGCGGGGTCAAGCGGTCAGACCTGCCCCCCCGCGATCCGGATGGTCTGACCGTTGACCGAGTCGGAACCGGGCATGCAGAGCCAGAGCGCGGCGGCGGCGATTTCCTCGGGTGCGATCAGGCGTCGGTGACGATTGGCCTTGATCATGCTCATTCGGGCCTCGTTTTCGGAAACGCCCGTCGCCTGGGAAATCGCCACGGTGTTGCGTTCGACGATGGGCGTATCGACGTAACCGGGGCAGATCGCGTTGAAGGTGATCGGATCATGCAGGTATTCCTCGGACAGCGCGCGCGTCAAGCCGATCATGCCGTGCTTTGAAGCGGTATAAGCCGCGGCTCCCCTCAAGCCGCGCACGCCGGCGATGGAGGCTATGGTCAACACACGCCCCCAGTCGGTGGTCAGCATCGATTTCATCGCTTCGCGAATCGTCAGAAAGGCGCCCGTGAGATTGGTATCGAGCATCCGGTCCCAAAAAGTTCTGTCCATGCGCATGAACGTACGGCCCTGCGCGATGCCGGCGTTGGCGACGCATATCTGAATGGGTCCGCGCGCCGTGGTGGCCGCGGCGACGCCGTTGACGATGCTGGTCTCGTCCAGCACATCCATCTGAAGCGGGTGCAGCCGATGGTTCCCGTTCGCCGCGGTCTCCAATGCGGTCTTTCCGCGTCCCGCGATCGTAACCTCGGCCCCCGCCCCCGCAAGCGCCCCCGCGATCGCCAGCCCGATACCGGTGCCACCGCCGGTGACGAGGGCATGCCGCCCCGTTAGTGCCGCACGCGTCATGTTTCGGCCCTTTCCTGCTTTGCGTCGGTGTCATGGCGGGTCGCCGTCGCGGCGGCCCACTGCAGCGTCTCCTCTTACGTTGCGCCAGTATCGACGTCACGAAAAGAGGTGAAATATCCCGTTCGGCCCGTCAACAACCGTCCCCGTCAAGCGAAGTGACTGCTCCGCCGTCCGATGTCGGCGATCTTAACGCGCGCTTGCGGTCAAGACCTTGGGGGCCGTCGCCGTCAAATCAGGCATGGGGAGCGTCGTGTTCCATGGTCAAGGACCGGTTGCGAGAGATTGCCGCGTGATGTTAATAGATGTCAACAGATAGACGCCGTTGAAGGTCCGCTTGCGGGACTGCGGACGAGGGAAAGAGGGAATCAGACGTGAAAATCGGGGCTCCGAAAGAGATATTCGAGGGGGAGGCGCGCGTTGCGATGACTCCTGAAAGTGCCCTCCAGTTGCAGAAGCTGGGTTATGAATGTGCAATCGAGTCCGGCGCGGGCGCGGGCGCGGGATTTTCGGATCAATCCTACAAGGACGCAGGTGTCGAGGTGATCAAGACCGCCGCCGCCCTTTTCAAGGCCGCCGACATCGTGGTCAAGGTGCGTCCGCCGTCCGAAACCGAAGCAAAACGGCTGACCAAGGGACAGACCCTGATTTCCTTCTTTTATCCCGCCGTCAACGAACAGTTGATGGAACTGGTCAAGAGCAAGCGCGCCAACGTCATCGCGATGGATATGGTGCCCCGGATCAGCCGGGCCCAGAAAATGGATGCGCTTTCGTCGATGGCCAATATCGCGGGTTATCGCGCGGTGATCGAGGCCGGCAACAATTTCGGACGTTTCTTCACCGGGCAGGTGACCGCTGCCGGCAAGGTGCCGGCCGCCAAGGTGCTGATCGTGGGGGCGGGCGTGGCCGGGCTTGCCGCCATCGGTACGGCGACGTCTCTGGGCGCGATCACCTACGCCTTTGACGTGCGGCCGGAAGTGGCCGAGCAGATCGAATCCATGGGTGCCGAATTCGTCTTCCTCGATTTCGAAGACCAGCGTCAAGACGGTGCGGCGACGGGAGGATATGCGGCACCCTCCAGCCCCGAATTTCGAGAAAAGCAGTTGGAGAGGTTCCGCGAACTTGCGCCGGAGATGGACATCGTCATCACCACGGCGCTGATCCCGAACCGCGATGCGCCGATACTCTGGACCAAGGACATGGTCGAGACGATGAAACCCGG
>JBCCVK010000396.1:0-2375 GCA_039195495.1 Pseudomonadota bacterium | reverse complement strand
CTGCACCTCGCGGAAGCTGTCGATCACCTCGCGCGGCGGATCCGCCTTGTCGAGGTTCAATCGTAAGATATTGACGCCGCTGCCATAGTTGTCGAGCGTGTTTTGGATCAGTTCCCGTACCGTATTGGCGATCAGGTCGCGATCCCGGTTCAGAATCGGCGCCAGTTCCGATCGCGCGATCACTTCCCGCATCGCCGCCTCGGACACGGCGCGGATCGTCTGCTCGGGGTCGCGCAGATTGAACAGAAATTTCGCCGGGTCGTTGATGTTCCAAACGACCTGGAAATCGATGTCGACGATATTCTCGTCCGTTGTCAGCATGAGACCGTCTTCGTTCCGTCCGTTCGAACGGCCCACGCCGATATCTTCGGTTCGTTCTCGGGTTACCGGGATAACCTCGGCCGTGATCAGCGGCCAGGGCGCGAAGTTCAAGCCCGGGTTGCCGGTGGCAGAGTATTCTCCAAGGAAAAGCTCCACCGATTGCTCTTCCGGGCGTATGGTGTAGAGGGACGTGAAGACCCAGAGAAGGAAAACCGCGAGAAGCCCGAGCATCACGGCGCCCCGCGACAAGGCCGGGCCGCCCTGGCCGCCGCCTGTGCCGTTGGTGTGATTGCCGCCCCCTTTACCGCCCATCAGGACCCGTAATCGTTCCTGACCTTTCCTGACGATCGCGTCGATTTCGGGAATTTGCGGCCCGTCGCCCGCGGGATCACCCCCCCCGCCACGGTCTCCGCCACGGCCGCCCCAGGGCCCGCCACTGTTGTTTGACATTAAGGGAATACCTCTTTCATTCGTAACTCGGCCTGGTTGCTAACTGGGTTTTTGGCACGGAAAATCAAGCGGTTCTCACAGGTGTTTTCATGGTTACCAGTTCTTCGGCAATGGTCGGATGCACCGCGCAGGTCTGGTCGAATTGCTCTTTTGTGGCGCCCATCTTTATCGCGATCCCGGCCAGTTGGATCATCTCACCGGCTTGTTCGGCGACGATGTGACATCCCAAGACCTTACGGTCGGCCCTGCCGACGATCAACTTCATCAGCACGCGCCCGCCGCGTTCCGCAAAGGCTTTGCGCATCGGCCGGAACGACGTGCAATACACCTCGATCTCCTCCCGTTCCCGCGCGTCCTCTTCCGACAGACCCACGGTGCCCATCTCGGGCTGCGTGAAGATCGCGCTGGGCACCAGGTCGTGATCCACCTTGGTGGGGGTTCCGTTGAATACGGTTTGCACGAACGCCATGCCTTCCCGGATCGCGACGGGCGTCAGATTCAACCGGTTCGTGATATCGCCGATGGCGTAGATGGAAGGCACGCCGGTCTGAGAGTAATCATCGACGATCACTTCGCCCCTACGTCCGATCCTGACGCCGATATCTTCCAGCCCGAGACCCTTGGTGTTCGGTGCCCGGCCCGTTGCGAAAAGCAACTGATCGAATTCGGCCGCCGTGCCGGTCGTCGACTTGACCCGGATCGAACCGCCGCGGCCGTTTGGCCGCGCCATCGTCAGGATGTTCGTTCCCAGATGCAGATCGATCCCGCAAGCGCGCATCTGCTCGGCCACCAGACCGCGGGCCTCGTCATCGAACCCGCGCAGAATCTGCGCGCCGCGATAATATTGCGTCACCTCGACCCCCATGCCGTTCAAGATGCATGCGAATTCGCAGGCGATATAACCGCCCCCCACGATCAGAATCCGCTTGGGCAGTTCCTTCAGGTGGAAAATCTCATCCGAGGTGATGCCCAGTTCGGCATTGGGCAGATCGGGCCGGATCGGATGGCCGCCCGCCGCGATCAGGATGTGCTTCGCCGTCACCGTGCCGCCATCGGCAAGCGCGACGGTATGCGCATCCTTCAGCACCGCACGCGTGTCGTGGATCGTGACATTCGCTCCTTTCAGCAGATCGCGATAGATTTGCTCGAGCCGGTCCAATTCCTTGGTCAGGCGGTCTTGAAACCGCGGCCATGCGAACGTGCCTTCCGCAACCGTCCAGCCATATGCGCGCGCCTCCGCGAACATTTCGCGATAGGATGAGGCGAAGACCATGAGCTTTTTGGGCACGCAACCGCGGATCACGCAGGTGCCGCCCATCCGGCTTTCTTCGGCCAGTCCGACCCTCGCCCCCGTCGCCGCCGCCATCCGTGCCGCCCGCACGCCCCCCGAACCGCCGCCAACGACGAAAAGATCGTAGTCAAAACGCATCGATACCCTCGCCCATCAGTCCTTCGCCTCGAGGAAGACGTTGTCTTCATCGCCTTCCCCGGCCATGGTGCCGCCATCTATGTTCCGGACCTCGACGGTGCCGTCGAGATGGCCGGTCAGGAGCATGTCGCACATGTCGAGAAAAAGGCCGTTTTCCACGACACCGGGAATCTGG
>JBCCVK010000395.1:0-2462 GCA_039195495.1 Pseudomonadota bacterium | reverse complement strand
GCCGCAAAGCGGGTTTGTACCGCAGGAGACCACCGTTTCGACACCCACCCCTCGACCGCGCCGTCGTCGAAATATTGTTCGGTCGCGCCGCCGTCATATGTTTCGGACAGCAGATATTCCGGCACGGGTTTGTGGCGTGGCGAAAAGGTGGCGTCCTGCAATTGGATGAAAAGCCGCTTTCCGAAACGGGCAAGATACGCGACATCGGCGCGAATCGCCGCGAAGTCATAGACGTCTTCGCGGGGCTCCAGTTCCCGCCAGGAATACATTATCTGCGCGCCCGCGAACCGGTCGGAGGTCAAAAGCGCATGGGTCCGGAGCGCGGTGCGGTCGCGGGCGAAATACACGAAATGTCGGATGTCGCCGGCCGCGATCGGACATAGGGCGTCCGAATAGGCTTCGTGCGCGTCCAGGTAGCGTTCGGCCGGATTCTCCCAGCCTTGCGCCGGGCAGAATATCGGGAAAATCAGCGGCAGCACGGCCGCCGCATTACAACGAAGCGACAGAAGTCTCATGAAAATCCTCGTCGAGGTTTGGAGGCGGTCACGCCCTGCCCCTAACCCGATCCGACCCGATGAGGCAAAGGGCAAAATCGGGGGCGGCGACGCTTCGCGGACGGTTCATGGCCGCTTCGGGAAACCCCTCGCAGAGGCAAAATCTCATCCGAGAAGACCGCATAGATCAAAAATGGCGGCTTCGTGCGGACTTCGGGCCCGCGGCATCGGGCCTTTCGGGCTCTGGGCCGACCTGCGGCGGTGCAGGGGGAAACCGCAAGCGCGCCGTCCGGTGCCGGCCATCGCGACACGATCTTGGCCGTGTCTCATGCCCTCTCTCGAGCGTCGTCCCGAATGGGAGTTCCGATTCAGATATGACCGCGTTCGTCTTCGCGGCCGCCGTCGGGCGATCGCCGTCCATGGGTCCGCGGATATTTCGACCAACGGCAAACCGCGATTGGCAGGCGGGGCGAAGACCGCCGATATCGGCGCCCCGCCCGGTGTCGGAACCGGGAGGCGCATCGCACACCATGCCCGCTTGCCCGACAGGCCGCCACCTTGTTCCATCGACCGCGCGTCAATCGCTACGTGATCACTCGGCTGGAAACGGCTTCAAAGGCAAAAGCATCCCATCAGCGGAACAGCGAAATTCTCCAGCGAATTTCAATCCGTTCTACATCCCGATTTACGCGTCGTCGCCTCTTATGTGCGCCCTGGCCACGGGTGGTGAATAGAGATCATATAGCGGATGTCGGCGTCTCCGGCAAGACCTTTTTCACATTTTCGGCGGCGGTCTTTCCCTCCCCCCGTCCCAGATCGGTGAGCATCCTGAACCACACGCGGCCCGCCTCGACCCGGGTTATGTCGACGAAAAAGCCCTCGAACGGCCCGGAGACGAGCCTGGCCCGATCACCGGCGCCCACCTTCAGAAGTTCCCTGCGGGCCTCCATCAGCCTTTCCGCTTCCATCGGCAGCCCCTGGATGTTCCGGATGACCTCGCGGGGAAGGTCCACGGGCCGCCCGCCGGAGCAGAACACGCCGGTGATGGTCTGCGTCCTGCGCATCACGTCCCATTGGGGCGGCCGCGGGAAACGGGCATAGACGATGCCCGAGACGATGGGAAACCTGCGCACGATCCTGCGGCCGTGGCGCCAGTGTTTGTGCGTGCGCTGGGGATAGAACGCATAGACGTCATACCGTTTCAGTATCTCGCAGGCGATCTTCTCTTTCCGCGGCGCGACCATGAGCGCGTGCCAGACCGGCCTGATCCGGGGACCATGAACGATGCCGCGTTCGCGGCTTGCGGGAACCTGCTGGCCGATGCGGTAGGTCACGACGCCCCTCCCCCACCCGAGATGCCGCCGCCGAGGCGGTTGAGCCTGTCCCGCTCAGCCCGCCTCCGGATCGGCGACGACGGCAAATCCGGCCATGAGGCCGTGATGCGCGCCGCGTCCGTTTCCGTCGGATGACCCCGATCGGGGGGTGTGATCACTTCGTTCATCATGTTGCTCCACCTTGCGAAAATACCAGTCCGGCCGGATCGAGGCCCATCCCCGCGCCTCGGCCATGGCCGGAGCGTCGGACGGGTCGCGCCCTTGTTCGAAGATCTTCTTCAGCACCCTGGCCAGTCGTTCGGCCGCCGTCGCCGTCAGCGGCTTGCGGATTTTCTTCCGATAAGCGACGAAGCTCTCCGCCGCTTGCGCCGACACCGTTCGGGCGGGACCAGAGCGGCAGGCTGAAGACGAAACCATCCATGGCCGGTTCAGGAAATGCGACTTGAACGGCCGGACGCCTGTCCTTCGGCAACAGATCCCATGCCTTCATCTTGATACCGGTCTTTCGTGGATTGCATGTCCGGCGGCGCGATATCAGTGAAAGGCATTACTCTTCTCCTCCAAGATCGCCCTCCATTGCGGCGGCCTCCCGCGCGGTCTTGTCCAGCATGTCCGGCACCTGGGGCGGCGCTTC
>JBCCVK010000394.1:0-2470 GCA_039195495.1 Pseudomonadota bacterium | reverse complement strand
CGGTGGCGTGGGCGATCAGAACCGACGTGTAAATCCGGGCGGGCAGCCAAGCAGGTCGTGCTCCAGGGGGCCGACGACGATGACCTGATGGTGCAGGCTGTGACGAAAAGGCGAACCATGGGCCTGCGACGGCAAGAGGTCGGGATCGGTCCACTCCGCCCCGCGGGTCGATGTCGGCGGTCCGATGCGCAAAGCATCCGGATGCAATCCCCGGAACCGGTCATGCGCGCCGGCATTTTCAGGCCGGTCGTATATGGGCGGAGATGCGATCATTCGGTCGCGGCCGCGACACGCTGGCGGGCAAGGTTGCTGTCGCGGTCGTTGACGCCCAGAAAACCGGCCACCATGCGCATGAGCGCGTTTTCCTCATGATCCCGCACGCCGTCGGCCAGCACCACGGACCACAAGGCCTCGACCACCCCGATGCGCTCCTCGTAAGGCACGGTGTCCTTGATCGCACGGGTGAAGCGAACCGTATCCGGCGCTTGGGCTTCGAGCGTTTCGGCATCCCGCCGCAGTCGCGCCGTTTCGAACGGTGACAGACCGTATCGTCCGGCAAGCGCTCGGTCGATGCGTGTCTTTTCCTCGGGCGCATAGATGCCGTCGGATTTGGCCACCCGTACCAACAAGGCGGCAAGCGCGAGGCGGGCGTCCATATCGTCGAGCGTTTCGGGTTCGGGCCGCGTCAGCCGTTTCAGAAGATCACCAAACATGCCACCGATATATTGCGCGGCATCCGCAAGGCCAAGGCCCGTCAGCCCGTTCCATGCGCGGCGACCCCTTTCGAACATCTGATCCGGCATGACGGTGATCGGGCATGGCCGGATGAACGCGTTCCCGGTTCAATCGCCGTTGGTAAGGAACCGAATGTCCGATTGGATTTCGGGGGCGTTCCCGTCATGGCGAGGCGGTTTCGTAAAATCCCCCCGCCGATCGGGCCCGTCCATCAGCGCCCCATCATCGGCGCGCTATGTATGGCCTTCGACAATGATCAGACGGCCTTCCGAGACCGGCGCCCGGAGCGCCTTTGCAGCGGCGTATTCCGGCGAGTTGTAGCAGTCGAGCGCGGCCTGATAGCTGGGAAATTCGATTACGACCGTGCGTGGAAAGACCGTGCCCTCTTTCGCTTCCTGCCGTCCGCCGCGGATCAGAAAGCGCGCCCCGTATTTGGCGAACGGCGCCGCATTGGCGGCCTTGTAGCGCTCGTAGGCTTCAGCATCATGCACGACGTTGTTGGCGATCCAATAGCCTTTGGGCATCTCGTGCTCCTGTGGTTTCGTGTGAATCCGCCCCCGTTCCAACCATTCGCCTGGCCTTGCGGGGCGTGCTTTGTTCCGTATACGTATTCATACCGTCTGCGTCAGCGGCAGGGAAGCGGTTTCGAAACGACATGCAAAACCCCCGAAAGTCCTTTGTTTATATTGAGAAAGCATCTGAGGATATCGACATGTCACCGACGGGTGGAACACCTGCGTGACGACCCGAACGGGCGGCGCGGATCCGTTTCGAGAACGCGCAGGATCACGCGACCGGCGGTCAGCGGTGCGTATGTTCCGCCACGGCGCGCTTCGGCAAATCACGCGGTCTCGGACCGCATACGCGACATTGCCCAGGCTGCGGGGCACGCACGGGGGCTGGCCCGATTCGTCAAGAAACCCCCTTGCGGATCCGCGGCGAAGAGCGCAGGTCTAACGACGACGCAGTGGGAACGACAGCCTTGGATCGCAAAGCTCAGATCGCGCAACGGTTCATTTCGCTCTTGCCATATTCGAGGGCCTTGAAGATGCATGTCGACGAAGTCGGGAATGGACACGCGGTCATTTCCATGCCTTACGACGAGGCTCTGATCGGCGATCCCGAGACGCGTGTCATCCATGGCGGCGCGGTTTCGGCGTTGATGGACACATGCGGCGGCGCGTCGGTCATGGCGTATTCCGAAGCGATAACGACCACCGCGACGCTTGATCTGCGCATAGATTACATGCGGGCCGCGGCGCCGGATCAGCGAATCACCGCCAGGGCAGAGTGTTTCCACGTGACCCGCACCGTGGCCTTCGTGCGGGCCACGGCGTTTGACGAGGACGGGGACAGGCCGGTGGCGACGGCCGCCGGTGCGTTCACCATAGTCTGGTCGGACGGCGAACGATGAATGGCCCCGAACCGGTCCATGTGATCAAGCAAAGGCGTGATGCGGCCCTGGCGCGACTGGTCGCGCGCATGCCTTTCGTCGGATTTCTCGGCATTCGCTTCGACCGGCGTGGTGACGAGTTGACCGCCGTTCTGCCCTTTGATGAAAAACTGATCGGAAATCCCGCGCTGCCTGCAATTCACGGGGGCGTCACGGCCGCCTTTCTGGAGGTGACCGCCATCGTCGAGCTCAACTGGGGTCTGATATGGGACAAGATGGAGCAAACGGCCGTACCCGCCGAAGAACCGCTTAAACTGCCGAAGACGATCGATTTCACGGTGG
>JBCCVK010000393.1:0-2470 GCA_039195495.1 Pseudomonadota bacterium | reverse complement strand
GCTTTACGATGCGCTGAACGATTTTCTACCGGGCAAGCAACTTGCCAAGCTGATCGACGAAAAGCGAATCGAGATCGCGCCTTTGGCATTCATGCGGGGCCGTACCCTGTCACGCGCCTGTGTCGTTCTGGACGAAGCGCAGAATGCGACGGCGATGCAGATGAAAATGTTCCTCACACGGCTTGGCGAGGGTGGCCGCATGGCCATCACCGGCGATCTCAGTCAGGTGGATCTGCCGCGCGGTGTCCTGTCCGGTCTGGTCGATGCCGAACGGCGCCTGAAAAACGTCCAGGGCATCGCGTTTAAATATTTTTCCGCCAAGGACGTGGTCCGCCATCCACTGGTCGCGAAGATCATCGACGCCTATGACCGAAACGACACCCCGTCTGATTGAAGTTCTGCTGGAGGACGTCCGCTGGTCCGAGCCGGGACTGGAAACGCTTGCCGAAACCGCCGCAAGGCTTACGCTGCGTCATCTAGGCTTTGGTACCGACGGTTTCCTGATCGGCTGCCTGGGCTGTGACGATGCGCGCATCGCCTCGTTGAACGCGGATTTCCGAGGCAGGTCGGCACCGACCAATATTCTGGCCTGGCCCAGCAGGGAACGAAGGGCGGAACATGTCGGAGGGCACCCGGCGGCGCCCGGCGCCGGTTTGACGGACGATCCGGAAGAGCTGGGAGATCTGGCCATTTCCTATGAAACCTGCGCGGCCGAGGCGCACGCGCAGGGAAAGACCCTGTCCGACCATGCCACTCATCTGCTGGTACATGGTATCTTGCACCTGCTTGGTTACGACCATGTCGACGACCAAGATGCCACAGTGATGGAGAAGCTTGAAATCGACATACTTGCACGGGCTGGGGTGGCGAACCCATATGCGCCGCAGGCGGAGCGGCGGTTGTAGAAGATGGAAAGGATCGATGGGCGATCAAAACGATGCTTCCTCTAGTGCGGCGCGGCGCGCGCCCGAGACGGAGGAACAGCAACCCGGACTGCTGAAGCGTCTGTTTCGTGGTTTCGGCGGCAATGGCCCCCCCCAGTCCGACGGGGCAGATCGCCAACGGTCCACCATCAACGGCGTTCCGGCGATCGGCATGATGAATCTGCGACGGATGCGCGTCGAGGATGTCACAATCCCAAAGGTCGAGATCGAAGCGGTCCCTTGCGATATCTCGAAAGATGAGCTTGTGGCGCTCTTTCGCAAAAGCGGCCTGACCCGCCTTCCGGTATATGATGGCACCCTGGACACCCCGCTGGGCTTCGTTCACCTCAAGGATGTCGCGCTGCGTTACGGTTTTGATGCATCGGACGAAGCATTCGTCCTGACCGCGATGGTGCGTCCGCTGATCTACGCGCCGCCCAGTATGGGCATCGGCGTGCTGCTTCAAAAGATGCAGACCGAGCGTATTCACATGGCGCTGGTGATCGACGAATATGGCGGCGTGGACGGTTTGGTCACGATCGAAGATCTCATCGAACAGGTGATCGGCGAAATCGAAGACGAACACGATACCGCCGAGGGTCAGCCATGGATACAGGAAAATCCGGGCTGTTACGTGGTGAAGGCGCGTGCGCCGCTGGACGAATTCGAGGCGGAAATCGGATTGAAACTGTCGACTGAACAAGACGATGAAGAGATCGATACCCTCGGCGGATTGGTGTTCGTGCTTACCGGGCGCGTGCCGGCACGGGGCGAGGTCATCCCGCATGAGACCGGGACCGAGTTTGAAGTGCTGGATGCCGATCCACGCCGGATCAAGCGGCTGCGGGTGCGGCTGCCGAATACCGGACGGTCCTGAGGCGTGAGAGGCGACGAAGGGCGTATCGCGCTCTGGCTTGCCGCGCGGTCCCGCCGTCAATGGTTGGCCTTGACCTGTCTGGCGGGGGCCCTCATGGCGATGGGGCAAGCGCCGGCCGGACTGCCGTTCGCAGCCCTTGCCGGTCTCGTCTGGTTTTTCGTGCTGATCGAGACCGCGCCGCGCCCGGCCCTCACCGCTTGGATCGCTGCCACCTTTTATTTCGCGGCGTCGATGTTTTGGATCGTTGAACCGTTTCTCGTGGATGCGGCAAGACACGGGGTGCTTGCCCCTTTCGCCTTGATCGGGCTTTCCGGCGGATTGGCGATCTTCTGGTCGGCGCCTGTCTGGATCGCCCGCCGCCTTGCGCCAGGACGTTTCGGAACAGCCGTCTGTCTTTCACTGTCGGAGCTTGCGCGCGGCCACGTTCTGACAGGGTTCCCCTGGGGGCTGGTCGGATATGGCTGGCTGGACACCCCGGCGATGGGATGGACGGCCTGGATCGGATCCTTCGGCCTGACGGCGCTGACCTTCATGTTGGGAAGTTTGGGAGGTGCGGCGATTCTTTCCAATCGGCCACGGCTTTATGGTGGTGCGTTTGCCTGCCTGCTTGTCATCTTGATCGCCCTTCCCCTGTTGCGGGCGCCCAAACCGGTCCAGGACGCGCCGTCGC
>JBCCVK010000392.1:0-2471 GCA_039195495.1 Pseudomonadota bacterium | reverse complement strand
TGGGCATGTTCATGGATGCGATCGGGATGCTGATCCTGACACTGCCGGTGACCTTTCCGGCCGTCATCGCGCTGAACGGCGGTCCGGACGTCTCGCGCCAAGCCAGCGCCCTGGGCATGACGGGCGAGGAATGCGCCATCTGGTTCGGTATCATCGTGGTGAAGATGGCCGAACTCTGCCTGATCACCCCCCCTATCGGCCTGAACTGCTTCGTGGTGGCGGGCGTGGCGCAGGAGGCCAAGATGCCAATCTCGGTTCAGGACGTATTCCGTGGCGCGGCGCCGTTTTTCCTGGCGGATGTTGCCACCGTCGCCGTGCTGATTGCGTTTCCGGGCATCGTATTGTGGCTGCCGAACCTGCTTTGATCGAAGACGACGGGAGCATCTGCCGTGCCCGCCGCCGCCGGTCCGGGATCGCTCGGCCTCAACGATAAAGCAGCGATGCGCCGTTCGAGAAGACATGCACCTTGGCAGGATCGGCACCGAGCCCGACATGCGCGCCGCGCAAACCGGCGTGAATGCCGGGCAGCTTGGCGACGACCTGTGCCGGCGTTCCTGCACCTTGCGAGTCGAAATAAAGAAGCGTGACCTCGCCGAGAGCTTCGGTGATCGACACCTTGCCCTCGAAAACGGGCGCGGTATCGCTTCGGATCAGGTCTTCGGGACGGATCCCGATATTGACCCTCCGGCCCAAATCCGCCTCTTCGGTCGGCACCGAAGACACCGCCGTGCCGCCGCCGTCAAGCTTGATCGTGGTTTGCGCGCCGGTACCCGCGATCTCACCGGGCAGCAGGTTCATCGACGGACTGCCGATGAATTGCGCCACGAACTCGTTTTGCGGTTTTTCGTAAAGTTCCAACGGACTGCCCACCTGACTGATCCCACCCCCTGCCAACACCACGATCCGACTGGCCAGGGTCATCGCCTCGACCTGGTCATGCGTGACGTAAATCATGGTCGAATCCGGCATCGCCTCTTTCAGTTGGGCGATCTCGATCCGGGTCGCGACACGCAGCGCAGCGTCGAGATTCGACAGCGGTTCATCGAAAAGATACACTTTCGGATCCCGCACGATCGATCGGCCGATGGCCACGCGCTGCCGCTGCCCGCCGGACAACGCCTTGGGCAGGCGATCCAGATACGGCTCCAACTGCAGGATCTTAGCGGCTTTCCCAACCGCCGCCTCGATTTCCTCGGAGCGTTTCCTGGCGATCTTCAACGCGAAGGACATGTTGTCGCGCACGGTCATATGCGGATAGAGCGCATAGGACTGAAACACCATCGCAATGCCGCGCTGGGCCGGGGGCACGTCGTTCACGACGACACCGTCGATTTCCAGCGTTCCGCCGGTGATCCTTTCCAGCCCCGCGATCATCCGCAGCAGCGTGGATTTTCCGCATCCCGAAGGGCCGACGAAAACGATCAGTTCCCCCTGTTTGATGTCGAGATTGATGTTCGATAGAACGTTCACGACACCATAGGATTTCGTCACGTCCGTAAGCTTCAGATCGGCCATCTTCTCCTCCCTGTCGTCCCTGTTTTCAATCCCCGAGCGCCAGACAGACCTGCCAGGGCCCAAGATGCACGCCGCCAGGGGTTGGCACCGCGGTTTCAAGTTCGGCGCCTACGGCACGCCATCTGCCTTCGGGCAGACGACCGGCCGCCGGGACATCCCCGAGATTGAAAGCGCAGAACATGGTTTGCTCACCGAAGGACCGGGTGAACCAGACCACGTCGCCTTCGGCCCGAACCTTCGACTGCTCGCCTTTCGTCAAGGCCGGTTGCGACCGCCGGAAGGCCAGTGCCCGGCGGTAATGATGCAAAAGCGCCGTCGGGTCATTCTCTTGCGCCGCCACCGAAAGCGTCAGGTGATGGGACGAGACCGGCAGCCACGGCCTGCCCGTGCTGAAGCCGCCGTTCTGATTCGAGGGTTCCCAAACCATCGGCGTGCGACATCCGTCGCGGCCCTTGAACTTGGGCCAGAACTCGAGACCGTAAGGGTCCCGCAGGTCCTCGAACTCGACGTCCGCCTCCGGCAGGCCAAGCTCTTCCCCCTGATAAAGGCAGATCGAACCGCGCAGGCACAACAGCAGCGTCGCGTAAAGTCTTTGCGCGGCAGGCGGCAGTTCCCATCGCGTGGCGTGACGCATCACGTCGTGATTGGAAAACGCCCAGCATGCCCAGCCGTCGCCGGCCACCTGATCGAAGAGGTCGAAGACCTGCGCCACACGGGGCGCGGTCAGCCTCTCCCTGGCCAGAAACTCGAAGGCGTAGCACATCTGGACGAAATCATCGCCCCGGGTGTATTGGCCCATGATCTCCAGCCCGTATTGCGCATCGCCCACCTCGCCCACTGCGCAGGCACCGTATTCGTTCAAGGCGGATCGGAACCTGCGTAGAAAATCCAGGTTCTCCGGCTGATTCTTCGAGTACAGATGCTCCTGGTGATTGTAGGGATTCACCGAAGGGGCG
>JBCCVK010000391.1:0-2490 GCA_039195495.1 Pseudomonadota bacterium | reverse complement strand
TGTTCCTTATCTTCCTGCATATCCTTGGAATAGGTTAGGGGCAAACCTTTCATAACGGTGAAGAGACCGATCATCGCCCCCAGAATGCGCCCGATCTTGGCGCGGATCAACTCGGCCGCATCGGGATTTCTCTTTTGTGGCATGATCGACGAGCCGGTCGAAAACCGGTCGCTGAGCGCGACGAAACGGAACTGATCGGAGGACCAGATCACCAGCTCTTCGGCGAAGCGGCTGAGATGCATGGCGCAGATGCTGGCGCAGCCGAGGAATTCCAGCGCAAAATCCCGGTCCGCCACCGCATCCAATGAGTTGGAGGCCGGGCGGTCGAAACCCAGCGCCTTTGCCGTCATTTCGCGGTCTATCGGAAACGAAGTGCCGGCCAGAGCCGCCGCCCCCAGGGGGGATTCGTTCATCCGGGCGCGCGCATCGCGAAAACGGCCGAGATCACGGCCGAACATTTCGACATAGGCCATCATATGATGACCCCAGGTCACCGGCTGGGCATTCTGTAGATGGGTGAAACCCGGCATGACCCAGTCCGCCCCGGCTTCGGCCTGGTCGAGAAGCGCCCGGCAGAGCGAGACGATCCTCTCGGCCGCCTCGTCGCAGCCGGCGCGTACCCACATGCGAAAATCCAACGCCACTTGATCGTTGCGCGAACGCGCCGTGTGCAACCGGCCCGCCGGTGCCCCGATCAGTTCGCTCAATCGCGCCTCGACATTCATGTGAATATCTTCCAGCGCCGTTGAAAACGGAAATGATCCCTCTTCGATCTCTGACAAGACCGTGAGCAGACCTTCCCGGATCATCCTCGCATCATTACTGGTTATGATGCCCTGTGTCGCCAGCATCGCGGCATGGGCGCGCGAACCTTCGATGTCTTGGGCATGAAGGCGTTTGTCGAACCCGATCGAAGCGTTGATCGCCTCCATGATCTCGTCCGGGCCGTCGGTGAAGCGTCCACCCCACATGGCGTTGGAAGATTTGGAAGTCATCTCGTCTGGCCCTTGGAGGGGTATATGAAAGTTCTTCGTTCCATGGTCCTTTATATGGCTCTTGCCCTTGGTGCAAACGCCGGTTCCACCGATGTCGCCCAACTCGAGGCGTTGCGGGAAGGGCAAATGAAAAAACTGATGTTCCATGCGGAGCCGAAGGCCGTTTCCCGGCAGAGCTTCACCGCCTCCGACGGCGCCACGCACACTCTGGCGGATTGGCGCGGCAAACATGTGGTTTTGAATTTCTGGGCCACATGGTGTGCGCCGTGCCGGAAGGAGATGCCTTCGCTCGATCGTCTGCAGGCCGCGTTCGGCGGCGAGGATTTCGAAGTCGTCACCATCGCCACCGGACGCAACAGCGTCGAAGGTATCGAGAAATTCTTCGCCGACGGGAACATCCGGAATCTGCCGATCCTGCTGGATGAAAAACAGGCTTTGGCCCGGGACATGGCGGTTCTGGGCCTGCCCATCACCGTGATCCTCGAGCCGGGTGGAAAGGAAATCGCGCGGCTGCGCGGTGACGCCGAATGGGACAGCGACAGCGCCAAGGCCATTTTCGCCGCATTGATCGGACGGGAATGACACCTGACCCTGCCGGTAGAACCGATTGAACGTCCGGGCCGGCGGGATTTTCCCGATTCCGCGCCGTTCGATGTCACCGAGCGGTCTCCATGCCGGCGCCTTGCCTGGAGCCCGGATATTGCCATTGGCGAAGCGCGCGGCGTCGCGGAAAACCGATACGGCAGCCATCGGTCAGCCGGCGATGAATGCGTCCGTTTGAATATCCGAGAACGGCGGACGATTCCGGGCCGGCCCCTCTGTCCGGGGATGTCCCGTTGACATCCGCCGAAAGCCACATTGTGCGAGAACGCGCCGCCCGAGGCCGTTTTCGACGATCTCGTATCGATCGGGCGCGTTCAGGCCGCGTATCTGCGCTTGCTGGCCAGTATGACGACACCCACGATAATCAACCCCGTCAGGATCAGACGCACGCCTGCGCCCAGCCCGTAGGAATTCAGCATTGAAACGATCAGGAACATGAACAGGGCTGCCCCCCAGATACCCGGTACGTTCGAGTTGCCGCCAGCTATCGACGATCCGCCGATGACCACCACTGCGATGGACATGAGCATGTATTCGACCCCCATGTTCAAACTGGCGCCGCCGGAGAAGTTGGCGAGCAGGAAACCGGCCGTCGCGGCGAGAACGGCGCATGTGACGTAAACGCCGAAACGCGCCGCGTTGACCGGCACGCCGCTCAACCGCGCGGCGCGCGGGTTTTGTCCGATCGCCAGGATCCAGCGACCGGCTATGGTTCGCTCCAGCACGATCCAGGCCATGACCGCCACGAGAATTCCGATGATCGCGACATTGGGAATTCCCGAAACGCCACCTGTGGCGAATCCGGCAAGCGGTTCGGGGGGTTTGATGCGCAGTCCCCGGTTCGACCAGATTGCAAGGGACTGAAACAGGAAGGAGGATGACAAGGTGGCGA
>JBCCVK010000390.1:0-2490 GCA_039195495.1 Pseudomonadota bacterium | reverse complement strand
CCGTTCAGCGGCTGCCGTGGAATTGTGGAGGGACCGTCTCGCAGGCGCAGTGGTCGCGATCGGCAACGCTCCCACGGCGCTGTTTCATTTGTTGGAAAGACTCTCGGAGGGCTGGCCGTCCCCCGCGGTGATTTTCGGCTTCCCCGTGGGGTTTGTCGGTGCGGCCGAAAGCAAGGCGGTGCTGGTCGAACGGGCCCCGGCGCCCTTTGCCACCGTTCTCGGCCGCCGCGGCGGCAGTGCCATGGCGGCGGCGGCGGTCAATACCCTGATTCTGGGCTTGGGAGGAGACGGGACATGAACCCGTGGCTTCATGTCGTGGGTATCGGCGAGGATGGATGGACGGGGCTTTCATCTGCGGCCCGCGCCGCGCTGGAAGCGGCCGAAATCGTCATCGGCGGCAATCGTCATCACGCGCTGGCCCCGCATCTGAAAGGCAAACGCATCCATTGGCCCAGCCCGTTTCGCGAACTGGTCGACAGCATTCCCGACTATCGCGGGCGGCGGGTGGCGGTATTGGTCACGGGTGATCCGCTCTGGTTTTCCGCCGGCAGCCTGATGATGCAGATCGTCTCTCCGGACGAGATCGTCTTTCATCCCCAGCTTTCCGCTTTCCAATGGGCGGCGGCGCATATGAGATGGAGCTTGGCGGATGTGGAAACCCTGACGGTTCACGGGCGTCGTGTCGAGCGGATCGCACCCCATATCGCACCTGGTCAGCGGCTCTTGATACTGACCCGGGACGGCGACAGCCCCAGCGAGATATGTGATCTCCTGATCCGGGCCGGATGCGGTTCATCGCGTGTCAGCGCGCTTTGCGCTCTCGGTGGCCGCGACGAACAGCGGATCGACGCGATCGCGGCGACGTGGCCGGGAAAGGTGCCGGATTTTCACACGCTTGCCATCGAGGTGATCGGTGATCCCGATGCGCGCCCCCCGCCGCGCTGGGGGCTGCCGGACGAGGTTTTCGTGCATGACGGCAAGATGACCAAGCGCGAAGTGAGGATTCTGACCCTTGCCGCACTCGCTCCCCGGCAGGGAGAACTCTTATGGGACATCGGCGCCGGCTGCGGGTCGGTCGGAATCGAGTGGTTGCGCGCGGCGCGAAACGCCAGAGCGGTGGGGCTGGAGCCACTGGCCCAGCGTCGGGCGCTGGCGGCGACCAATGCCCAGAAGCTGGGGGCGCCGCATTTCGACATCCGCAATGCCTCCGCGCCGGAGGGGTTCGCCGATCTTCCCGATCCCGACGCGATATTCATCGGCGGTGGATTGAGCGTGAAAATGATCAAAGGATGCATCGCGCGACTGAAGCCGTTCGGCCGACTGGTCGCCAATGCGGTCACTTTGGAGTCGGAGGCGCTTCTGACCGAAACGCATGCGTCTTACGGCGGTGACCTGATCCGCGTCGCCGTCAATCGCGCGGAGAACATCGGCCGCTATCGCGGCTGGCGCGCGCAGATGCCCGTAACCCAGTGGATTCTGAGAACATGAAGGGCATTCTCTATGGTGTCGGGGTCGGCCCCGGCGATCCGGAGCTTCTGACACTGAAAGCCCATCGTCTGATCGTGCGGTCCAGGGTCATTGCCTATCCCGCGCCGGATTCCGGCAAAAGCTTCGCGCGCGCCATCGTCGCCGGATTCATCCCCGAAGATGCGATCGAGATACCCATGATCGTGCCCATGCGCACCGCCCGATTCCCGGCGCAGATCGTCTATGACGGAGCCGCGCAAGAGATCGCCACGCATCTGGAAGCGGGGCGCGACGTGGTGACGCTTTGCGAGGGTGATCCGTTTTTCTACGGCTCGTTCATGTATCTTTTTGCACGTCTTGAAGCACGTTTCGACTGTCGTGTCGTGCCGGGGGTCAGTTCGCTGGGGGCCGTGACCGCCGCGGCCAAGTATCCGCTCTGCGCGCGCGAGGAGACCCTGATCGTATTGCCCGCGACCTTGCCGGATGGCGAACTCCAGCAGCGATTGTCCAAGGCCGATGCCGTTGCCGTGATCAAGGTGGGCCGCCATTTCGCCAAGGTACGGACGGTCATCGAAAGGCTTGGCTTGACGCAACGCGCCGTCTTCGTCCGTCATGCCTCGTTGCCCGAGCAGCGGATCTGCCCTTTGGCCGACGCACCTGACGAGGCCCCCTATTTCTCCATGATCCTGATCCCCGGAAAGGCGGCCCATGCGTAAGCCGGTCTTCGTGTGCATCCTGTCTTCGGCGCTGCCGTTGGCCGAGCGGCTGGCGGCGGAAATCGGCGGGCGGGTGGATTTGCGCGGGCGGGATTTCGACGAGGTGGGCACCCATCTGCGTGATCTTTTCCTGGCACGCGTACCCATCATCGGTCTTTGTTCGACCGGCATTCTGATCCGTTGCCTGGCACCGGTTCTGACCGACAAGTCGACCGAGCCCCCGGTTCTGGCGGTGGCCGAAGACGGCGGCACGGTGGTGCCGCTGCTTGGCGGTCACCGCGGCGCCAATGCCCTGGCGCGGCAGCTG
>JBCCVK010000389.1:0-2499 GCA_039195495.1 Pseudomonadota bacterium | reverse complement strand
TATCCAGACCGATTGGGTGATCAATGCCGCCGGTCTTTGGGGGCGCGAAGTGGCGGCGCTTGCCGGAATCGAAGTTCCGCTGCAACCGACCGAGCACCAGTATTTCGTCACCGAAACCATGGCCGATATCGAAGGGATGGACCGCCGTCTGCCCTCGGTCGCGGACCGGGACGGTGAATATTATCTGCGCCAGGAAGGGCAGGGCCTGCTGATCGGGGCCTATGAAAGGGACATGAAATTCTGGGCTGAAAACGGCACGCCGCTGGATTTCGCCCATGACCTGTTTGCCGATGATCTGGACCGGATCATGGATAACGTGATGCGCGCGATGGACCGGGTGCCTGCCGCCGCCGAGGCGGGGATCAAACGTGTGATCAATGGCCCGATGATCTGGTCACCGGACAGCAACGTGATCCTTGGGCCCGTGCCCGAGTTGAAGAATTACTTCATGTGCGGGGGCATCATTCCGGGCTTCAGTCAGTCGGCGGGCATGGGCCTGATGGTGGCGCAATGGATCATCGAAGGCGAAATGGAATATGACATGTTCCCGTGGGACATCGCCCGTTTCGGCCTGTGGGCGAACGACAAGGAATTTGTCAAAGCCAAGGTGGCGGATGTCTATGCGCACCGTTTTGCCATCCATTACCCCAATGAGGAACGCGAGGCGGGTCGCCCCCTGCGCACGCGTCCCATTTATCAGATGCAGAAGGACATGGGCGCAGTGTTTGGCCTCAACTATGGCTGGGAACACCCGCAATGGTTTGCCGACACGCCGGGCACCAAGGACACCAACGGCTTTACCCGCCAGAACTGGTGGGGGCCCGTGGGTGAGGAATGCAAGATGCTGCGCGAGCGGGCCGGGATCATCGACATCTCGAACTTTGCCAAATACCACGTCAAAGGGCCGGGGGCCGAGGACTGGCTGAATTCGGTCTTTGCCAACAATATGC
The DNA here is from genome assembly GCA_039195495.1 of Pseudomonadota bacterium. GTDB lineage: Bacteria > Pseudomonadota > Alphaproteobacteria > Rhodobacterales > Rhodobacteraceae > JBCCVK01. The sequence continues at coordinate 1,549 of JBCCVK010000389.1, read as the reverse complement.
CTAAATCCGTGGGCCGGGCCTGCCTTACGCCACTGATCGGTGTGCGCGGCGGGATTGCCGGGGATGCCACGGTGACGCGCGTGGGTGAGGAAGAATTCTGGATTGTCAGTTCGGGCATGGCCGAGCGTTATCACAAACGCTTCTTCGATATGGTGCCACTGCCCGAAGGCACCACCTTCGAGAGCCATACCGAGGAAATGTGCGGCTTCAACGTGGCCGGACCGAAAAGCCGCGAGATGCTGCAACGGCTGACCAACCATTCGCTGGCCACCGAGGATATGCCCTTCATGCGCTCGGCGATGATCGACCTGGCCGGGGTGCACTGCCTGGCCTTGCGGGTCAGCTTTACCGGCGATCTGGGCTGGGAACTGCATTGTAAGACCGAGGATCAGGAAAAGCTCTATTCGGCCCTGCTTGAGGTCGGCAAAGAGTTTGGCGCAGGTCCGGTGGGTGCACGCGCGCTGATGTCGATGCGGGTCGAGAAGGGCTATGGCTCGTGGAGCCGCGAATACAGCCCCGAATACTTCCCGCACGAGGTCGGCTTCAAGCCGCTGTGCAAGATGCAGAAGGACTTCCTGCACAAAGAGGCCACCGCCAAGGTCATGGCCGAAGATCCGCGCGAGATCCTTGTGCTGATGCATATCGACGAAGCGGCGGTGACGGCCTCCAATGCCGATGCGACCGGCGGCGAGCCGATTTTCCGCAATGGCGAGGGGATCGGACGGGTCACCTCGGGCACCTACGGCTATACGGTGGGCATGAGTCTGGCGCTGGGCTATGTGAAATATGGCGCGGCCGAACCGGGTGACGAGGTTGAGGTGATGGTGCTGGGTCAGCCGCATAAAGCCACGATCCTGCACGAGCCTCCATTCGATCCCGAAGGTGAACGCCTGCGGGCCTGATTGGCCGCTGTTAACCGGAAAGAACGGCTCTGAGTGGTGGTTGGCGAAGGGCGGTACTCCCTTCGCCAAACCCTTTTCTGCGGATGATCACCCGTTGATGATCAATCGTGATTGGTGAAGCGGCAGATTTTGTCACAGCCTGATGGCAAATCTCCGAAGGGTATGGCCCGCCGGGGCAATCGGCGCAGCCATACGAAAGGTCTCGTTATGACATCACTTCTCGGTTCGTCCTTCCGGAGCGTATGTGTCGTGGCGCTGCTTTGGCTGTCCGCGATTGCCCCCGGCACCGCACAGGCGCAACAGGCGCTGCCCGATTACGTTGTCGAACAGTTTGGCCGACCACCTGCGATCCCTGAAGGCCCCTTGCCCGATGCGTTGCTGCGGGCGGTGGACGTGGTCTTTGTGGAAAGCCTGGAACAGTCGATCTGGGGGCGGGATCAGGAGATCGCCCTCGATCAGATCGCCCGCTCGAAAGATGTGCGTCTGGCCTGGATCATCAGCGACATGATGCGCTTTACCTGGCGGCGCGATTTCGACAATGCGCTGGCGAATGCCGCCGCCACCCTGATGGAGATCGAGTTGCAAACGCCGCATCGCTGGGGGGAAATCACCGATCATCTGATCGCCTGGGATGTGCCGTCCTATCC
>JBCCVK010000388.1:0-2503 GCA_039195495.1 Pseudomonadota bacterium | reverse complement strand
GTTCAATTTCGAACAGGGCCAGCGCTCGCGGAAATTGTTCGCCGCGGTGGTCTTGGCTGCGTTGGATGACGCCATAGCGGATGACAAGAAATATGGAAATGGCCCCGAGCAGATCGCGCGTTGGGCACGCTCACGGGATGGGCGTGAGGTGCTTTCCTGCGCCGGGGTCGATCCGAACGAACGCGTGGTCTCGGGGCTGATGGCCTTCGTAAAGGCCGGGGTGCGAACATCCGTCGCGCTGTCGCGCGAAGAAAGCGAACGGCGCAATCATCAGGCAAAGGCCGCTTGACCCTCTCCTCCGCGAATCCAGCGCACGCGCACGGATGTGCGAGCAGACACCTGCAAGACCCCTAGAGCGGACGCAATAGCGTCACGGCGATTTTTTCCAATGATCAGGCGGGTTTCCACAGACGGTCATGGATTGATTGGCATATGCGATCCCCTCGTCATCGCGGGCGCGCGTTCAGGGGCCGGCGCGGCGCTTTTCCGAAAGCTGGGCACCCGCCCTTGCCGGGGGGGGGCGCCGATCGGAAAAGCGCGAGATCCCCAACCCGCCCAGCACGATTTGCCGGAAAGTCGATGTGACCAATGCCGATGGTTTCCGCGCTGCCATCGATGAGGCCGCGACCGAATACGGTCCGGCGGATCGTCTGATCAACGGGGCTTGCGGCCTGTTTCCCGGCCAGATCGGGATTCGGGTGAGTGGCGGAAGATATGCGATGTGAACGTCATGGCACCGCTCAACGGGACGCAGACCGTTCTGGGCGATACGAAGACCCGCAATGGCGGCACAATCATCAACATCGATTCCATCGCCGGGAAGAAATCCTTCCCCGACCATACGGCCGATATGGGCACCGAATTCGTGGTCTCGACCATCGGCGAGAAGATGCGCGAGGCGGTGGCTGACAATGGCGCGCGCGGGATGGCGGTCCGCCCTGGCACGGTTGAAACAGAGCTTCCGGGTCACACCACCCGCCAGGATTGTCATCGACGGCCATCAGGACCGTAAGCAAGCCATGGGCGGCGCGCGCCGGTCGCCGACGACATCGCCCGCAGCGCGCACGCGCGGCCTCAGAACATGAACATCCGCGCATCGATCGTCACGGCCATGGCGCGTTCGCGGATCAGTCCACTTTCAAACCCGGCCAATGCGGCAAAGCTTGCGCAGGAAAGGCGGCCAGCGGCAGTCGTCGTGTCGACCCGCGCGCCTTGACCGGTGAGCACCTTCAGGCCGACACCGCGTTCTGACAGCAAGGTCGTCGGTTTCACCGGATCAGATGGGTCGGGTTTCGGCCCATCCGGTCCAGTTTTCGGATCACCGGACCATCGCCCTCGCGCGCGGCTTCTCAGGCAGGCCACCGATCCCCGGCCGTTCATCCTTCTTGCCCGACGCCTGGTCGGAATGGATCCGATCCCCGCCCAACCCCGGCGTCGATCAAGGCGTCCCTTCGCGGCCCGAGCGATCGGCTGCCATCCGCCTTCGAGACGCGGGGGCATATCCGGCGCCGGCGATCACGGTCTCATTCGAAGTCGCGGCTGGCGATCGCCCGATGAATTTCTCGCCGGACAAGCTTGCGGACATTACGCGTGATCCGTTCGCCAAGGGGGCCTTGCAACTCTTGCCGGATCAACTGTCCGACCATGGCGCGCAAGGCGGGCTCGTCAAGGATGTCCGATGCCGTCTGGTTTCGGTCGGATGCGTTGACATCGTCGTCTGCTTCTCCGCCACCGTCCCTGCCGCGTTTCTGATCGGCATTTTCCGCCATATCCGCGGCGGTTGCAGCCAGCGGCTCCGGCGTGCTTGTCTTCCCCGGCCCGTCTTCCGCCATGACATGGCCTTCATCGGTTTCAAACCCGGCTGCGTTTTCAGCTTCGGCCTCAGGTTGGCCCCCCGGTGTCTGCGCAAGCGCCTCGCGCAGTGCCACAAGGCTCGCCTCGCGCCCCGGGAGTTCCACATGCTCGTCTTCATAATAGCTTTCGGCCGCCGGTATTTCGGAAGGAAGCCTTTGTCGACGGAGGTTCTTCGACGGACGCATGTCATCGCCGGGACCGACGACCGCCGCCGGGGCCGACGATGCGTCGAAATCGGCTGGCACATCGCGCCTCGGATGTCGGTTTTCCGGACTGGTGTTCGAAACGGTTTTCCGCCCCCCCCCCTCGGGCGGCCCGCCCGCATCCCGCCGCCGTTCATCATCGGGCGACGCCGCATCCTCCAACGTCCCGGACCGTCCCCTGTCCGAAATGATCGGTACATCTTCGCCGGTGCCGCGGGCCGTATGTTCGGGCACCTCGTTCATACATGCCTCGTCGGCCGTGGTCCGGGCGGTCTCCAGGTCGTCTTTCGGTCCGGTCTTCACGCGAAAATCCGGTGTAAGAAGCAATGCGGGCCTCATTGCCCGGGTGCTTTCCACCTCGCCTGAGGGCGAGACCGGATGATTCAGTGCCTGAGAGACCTCATTGGTCACCAAACGTCGGATGGACGACAACAAATCGTCTGCCG
>JBCCVK010000387.1:0-2509 GCA_039195495.1 Pseudomonadota bacterium | reverse complement strand
GGGCAAGGTGCGGGCACCGATGCGCAATCATTTCAGGGACCTGCCCGGTTCTCTGGATCGCCAGGGCTAGGGGCGACATGCGCGCAATCGAGATCTCCATGCCGGGAGGCCCCGAAGTTCTGGTGCCTGCCGAACGTCCCATGCCCCAGGCGGGGCATGGCCAGATCGTGATCAAAGTGGCCTATGCCGGCGTCAACCGCCCCGATACCCTGCAACGGGCGGGTCTTTACGATCCCCCTCCGGGCGCATCGGAACTGCCCGGGTTGGAAGCCGCGGGCGAGGTGGCGGAGGTGGGGCCGGGCGTCACCCGCTGGAAGCGCGGGGATCTCGTAACCGCCCTGCTTCCGGGCGGCGGTTACGCGGACTATGCCGCAACCCATGCCGATCATGCTTTGAAGATCCCCGCGGAGATGGGCCTGGATCAGGCGGCGGCGCTTTGCGAAACCTATTTCACCGTCTGGTCGAACGTGTTCATGCGGGGCGGACTGACGGCAGCAGAGCGGATCCTGATCCATGGCGGCGCCTCCGGGATCGGAACGACGGCGATCCAACTGGCGCGCGCCTTCGGCGCGAGGGTGTTCGCCACGGCGGGAAGCGATGAGAAATGCGGTGTCTGCGTCGATCTGGGCGCCGAGCGGACGATCAACTACCGCAAGGAGGATTTCGAGAAAGCGATGCGCGACATCGGTGGAGCCCATATGATCCTTGACATGGTCGGGGGCGATTACACGCCGCGCAATATCAGGGCGCTGGCCGATGATGGCCGATTGGTTCAGATCGCGTTTCTTCGGGGAGCCGTCGTCGAAAAAATGAATTTCGCAGAGATGATGACCCGGCGGCTGACCCTGACCGGATCGACGTTACGGCCGCAATCGGATCTGTCCAAGGCACGGATTGCCGAAAGCCTGCGCGCGCATGTTTGGCCTTTGTTGGCATCGGGCCGCATCGGACCGGTGATGCATGGCGAATTCCCGCTGGAACAGGCGGCAGAGGCGCATTCGCTCATGGAAAGTGGCGCCCATATCGGAAAGATCGTCTTGAAGACGTGAGGGCGGAACGGTTTCGGGTGCATGATTCGAAGCGGATTTTTTCCAGGGAATCGCCGCGCGGACATGTTTTGAGGTTTTGCCGTCGATCCAGCTTCGTGCCGTGGCGCCCCGAGAGCGCGCGGTCCTTGCGCGCCCTCACCCGTTGCGCTTCCTGCCGTCCGACGTCACATTCAGCGGGCGGCGGCATCTCAGCCCATGGCAGTCGGACAGAAGGGCCGCCGGCAAGGGTTATGGCCATCCCCGATCGGCGGAACAGATGGACGGAACCGGTTTCTCAGGCCGCAGTCGTGGTTTCGCATGATCACATCGCACGACCGGCCGGTGCGGCCCTAAGGCCATGCGACCCGCCCGGCATTCGCACGGCGTTTCGCAAATGGCCGAGACGCGGCCATATGGTCGAGCTCCAGGCGCGGGGCGTGCCGGAAAAAGATACGACGGGGCCGCCCCCCCCGATGAAGCGGCATCCCCACCGTTCCGCTTGCGTCAAGGGTCGGGATCGACCGCGCCCTGATTGCGGCCATTCATCGCCAATCGCCCAACGCCTGCTGCCACAGCGTCATGGCCGCCACCACGGCGGTGTCCGCGCGCAGAATGCGTGGCCCCAGCGATACCGAAACCACGTGCTCCAACCCGCGCAGCCGCTCTCGCTCAACCGTGCTGAACCCGCCTTCGGGTCCGATCAGAATCGCCCATGGCGCAGCGGGCCGGTCGGCGGCCGGAAGAAGGGCCGCAAGGCCCGCCGAGTGATCCGACAACGCCTCGTCACAAAACATCAGCCGCCGTTCCACGGGCCATCGATCCAGCACCCGATCCAATCGTTGCGGCGCGGCCACCGTTGGCACGAAGGTTCCGCCGCATTGCTCGGCCGCCTCGACCGCGTGGGCTTGCAAACTGTCGTGCCGAAATCGCCCGGCATTGGTAAAATCGGTCTGCACCGGGCAGATGCGCGCCACCCCCATCTCGGTCGCCTTCTCGACGATGAAAGCGGTACGCGCCTTCTTGATCGGGGCGAAAAACAGCCACAGATCCGGCGGCATCCGCAACGGCCCGGTCTGCGCCTCGACCCGCAGCGTGCCTTTCTTCCTGCCGGCCTCCACGACCCTGGCCCGCCATTCGCCATCCCGTCCGTTGAACAGCGCCACCGCGCCGCCCACCGTTAACCGCATCACTCCGAACAGATAATGGGCCTGTGCCGGCGGCAGCAGAACCATTTGCCCCGGACCCAGCGGGTGGTTTACATAAAGTCTGATTTTTGTCGTCATGAGGGAAATCATATGAGCGCCACGCCGGAATCGCCAGAAGGCCGGGTCGCCGATGCGGTGCCTCGCAACTGGGTGGACGGACACGCGCCGGCATGGTCCCGCCCCTATCTGCGGCTCAGTCGCGCCGACCGGCCCATCGGCGTTTGGCTTTTGTATCTCCCCTGCATCTGGGGGGTACTGCTGGCCTCGCTGACCGAT
>JBCCVK010000386.1:0-2560 GCA_039195495.1 Pseudomonadota bacterium | reverse complement strand
GAACGGCGGGCGGCGCGCCATGGTGCCGCTGGGGACGTTCGAAGAGCTCATGCCGCAGGATTTCTTACCAACCCAGCTCCTCCGCGCGCTGCTGGTGATGGATACCGACCAGGCCCAGGCGCTGGGGGCGCTCGAACTCGACGAAGAAGATTTGGGGCTGGTGGGGTTCGCCTGCCCTGCCAAATACGAGTACGCGATCGCGTTGCGTGACTGCCTTACCAGAATCGAGAAGGAGGGCTGACCGTTGGGCATTCGCGCTTTCTTCGACCGGATCGAGCCGCACTTCGTAAAGGGCGGCAAGTGGGAGCGGTATTTCCCCATCTACGAGATGGTCGAAAGCTTCATCTACACGCCGAAGACGGTCACGACGGTCGCCCCGCACGCGCGTTCGTACGTCGATATGAAGCGCATCATGACCTATGTGGTCATATCGACCATCCCTTGCATCCTGATGGGGCTGTACAATGTCGGGTACCAGACGAACCTGGCGATTGCGGAATTCGGCGCATCGGGCTGGCGGGCCTGGATCCTCGACACGTTTGGCATCGGCTTCAATCCGGCGAACCCGATCGCCAATGTGCTGCACGGGCTGCTCTATTTCCTGCCTATCTACATCACCACGCTGGTCGCGGGCGGCACCTTCGAGGTCATTTTCGCGACCATTCGCCGGCACGAGGTGAACGAGGGTTTCCTCGTCACCTCGATGCTCTACGCCCTGATTTTGCCGGCCACGACCCCGCTGTGGCAGGTCGCGCTGGGGATCATTTTCGGCGTGGTGATCGGCAAGGAGGTTTTCGGCGGCACAGGCAAGAACTTTCTCAATCCCGCCCTGACGGGGCGCGCCTTTTTGTATTTCGCTTATCCGGCGCAGCTTTCCGGCGACACGGTCTGGGTGCCCGTGGACGGGTTTTCCGGCGCAACGGCGCTGGCCGTTTCGGCCGCTGAGGGTTTTCAGGAACTCGCCGGGCGCGGCATGACCTGGTGGGACAGCTTTATTGGCTTTGTGCCGGGCTCGATCGGCGAGACATCGACGCTGGCCTGCTTTCTGGGCCTTGTGTTCCTCCTCGCCACCAAGATCGCCAACTACCGCATGGTGGTCGGTTGTCTGGGCGGCATGATCGCGTTTTCGCTGCTGTTGAACTTGCTTGGGTCCGACAGCAATCCAATGTTTGCAATGCCATGGTATTGGCATCTCGTGCTCGGCGGGTACGCGTTCGGCCTGGTCTTCATGGTGACGGAGCCGGTGTCGGGCGCGCACACCAATATGGGCCGCTACATTTACGGTGCGCTGATCGGCTTCATGGTCGTCATGATACGTGTGATCAACCCGGCCTTCCCCGAGGGAATGATGCTCGCAATCCTGTTCGGGAACGTTTTTGCACCGTTGATCGACTATTTTGTTGTGCAGGCAAACATAAAACGCAGGGCCAGACGCAGTGCCTGACGAAGAGCAAAACAGCCAGGAGCCGAAGGGCTTCATCCGCCGCTTTCTGGCGCTGCCGCCGGATTCGGTGCCCAAGACGATTTTCGTCGCCGTCTCTCTGTGCCTGGTCGCATCGATGGTCGTCTCGGCGGCCGCCGTTTCGCTGCGGCCCATCCAGGCGGTCAATGCCCTCAAGGACAAGCAGATCAACATCCTGCAAGTCGCCGGCATTTATGACCCGAGCCAGGATGTGGTCGAGGCCTTTTCCGCGTTCGAGCCCCATGTACTCGAATTGGAGAGTGGCGCATTTGCCGACGAGATCGATCCGGCGACGTTCGATGACCGCGCCGCTGCCGATGACCCGGCAATGTCCGTTGCGCTGGAAGAGGATCCGGCGGGAATTGGCCGGCAAAGCAAATACGTGACCGTTTACCTGTTGCGCGATACGGACGGCGACATCGACAAGGTCATCCTGCCGCTGCACGGCTATGGGCTGTGGTCGACGCTGTACGGGTTCATCGCGCTCGAGGAAAACGGCAACGACATATACGGCCTGCAGTTCTACGAACACGCCGAGACCCCGGGACTGGGAGCCGAGGTCGACAACCCGCGCTGGAAAGCGCTTTGGAACGGCAAGAGGCTGGCTGACGAGTCCGGCGAGCTGCAGATCAGCATCACAAAGACGGTGCCGGCTGCCGGGCCGGACTATCACATCGATGCCCTGGCTGGCGCCACGCTGACAACGGTCGGCGTGCACAACCTGGTGAATTTCTGGATGGGGGAATCCGGGTACAAGCCATTCCTGGACAACCTGAGAGCGGGGAACATCTGATGGCGCAAACGCGCAGAGAAATGCTGGTCGACCCGTTGGTCGACAACAATCCCATCACGCTCCAAGTGCTGGGTATCTGTTCCGCGCTTGCGGTGACTTCCTCGCTTCAGGTCGCTTTCGTGATGGCCGTTGCCGTGACCTTCGTGACCGGCTTCTCCTCGATGTTCATTTCGATGATCCGTAGCGAGATACCCGGCTCCATCCGCATCATCGTGCAGATGGTTATCATCGCATCGCTGGTGATCCTGGTGGACCAGCTCTTGAAGGCCTATGCGTTTGAGATATCGAAGACCCTTTCGGTGTTT
>JBCCVK010000385.1:0-2580 GCA_039195495.1 Pseudomonadota bacterium | reverse complement strand
CTGGATCCTGGATGGCCCCATCACCCTCGACCTGCAGCCCGTAACGCTGATCGCCATCGGCTACTATGCGCTTGTGGCCACCGCGTTCGCCTATCTTCTCTATTATCGTGTCCTCGCAATGGCGGGCAGCGGCAACGCCATGCTCGTTACATTGCTGATCCCCCCGGTCGCGATCATCCTGGGGGCATTGGTGCTGGGCGAAGAATTAGAGCCACGGGCCTATACGGGCTTCACCTTGCTGATTCTCGGATTGCTGATCCTCGACGGGCGCCTTCTGATCCACCTGCGCGCCCGTCTTTCCGTTTGATGCAGGGCTCCATCGCCTGCTAGGAACGGCGGCGTCGAAAACGAGCGAATGGATGGCGTCCATGCTTTACCGATCCGCGCAGGAATGGCACGAAGCCCGTGAAAAGCGTTTGCTGTTTTTCGGCATGTCGGGTCTGGGAAAAACCCATCTTTCCAGTCTGCTGCGCGACGCCGGCAGCTGGTTTCACTACTCGATCGACTATCGCATCGGCACGCGATACATGGGGGAACACATTGCCGACAACTTCAAGGTCGAGGCAATGAAGAACCCGTTTCTGGCTGAACTGCTGCGGACGGATTCGATCTATGTGGCATCCAACATCACTTTCAGCAATCTGGCTCCGCTTAGCGCCTATCTCGGCAAGCCGGGCGATCCGTCCAAAGGCGGCCTGCCTTTCGAGGAATACATGCGTCGACAAGAACAGCACCGTATGGGTGAGATCGCAGCCTTGCTGGATACGGCGCATTTCACGGAACGGGCCAGGACGCTTTACGGCTATCTGAATTTCGTCTGCGACACGGGCGGTTCGATCTGTGAGGTGGTCGATCCGGACGATCCGGCGGATCCTGTGCTGACGGCGCTCAGCCGATCGACGCTGATGGTCTGGATCAAAGGGTCGATGGCGCATACCGACGAATTGTGCCACCGCTTCGCCAAGGCGCCGAAACCGATGTATTACAGCCCCGACTTCTTGCGCAAGGCATGGGCCGAATATCTCGTCGAAAAGAACGTTGACGAGGATCGGGTCGATCCCGACGATTTCATACGGCGCATCTATCGCCTGGCCATGGAGCACCGGCAACCCATCTATGCCGCGATGGCGTCGAAATGGGGGGTGACGGTCAGCGCCGATCGGGTGGCGGCGGTGAAGACACCCGATGACGTTTCTGCGATGATCGCCGGAGCCCTTGACGGTGGCGTGCGACATTCGGCTTCGGCACTTTGAAAGCGAGTTCAAAATCATGCCAATTGCTCTTCCCGATACTCTGCCCGCCTTTTCCATCCTGTCACGAGAAGGCGTCATGGTGATCTCGGAACGGGACGCGGCGCATCAGGACATCCGCCCGCTGCGGATCGGATTGCTGAATCTGATGCCGAACAAAATCCAGGCCGAAACGCAATTCGCGCGGCTGATCGGGGCGACCCCCCTGCAGATCCATCTGCACCTCATTCGCATGACCGAACACAAGGTGCGCAACACCTCGGCCGAGCATATGGAAGCGTTCTATCGCCCGTTCCAGGCGGTCAAGGCCGAGAAATTCGATGGTTTTCTGATGACGGGCGCTCCGATCGAACACCTGGATTTCACCAAGGTCACCTATTGGGACGAATTACGCGAAGTGATGGACTGGACGCAAAGCAACGTGCATTCAAGCTTTGGCATCTGCTGGGGTGCGATGGCTATGATCAATCATTTTTACGGCGTGCGGAAACATATGCTGCCCGCCAAGGCGTTCGGATGTTTCCAGCATCGTAATCTGCAATCCGCCTCTCCTTATCTGCGTGGATTCTCGGACGATTGCATGATCCCGGTCAGCCGCTGGACGGAGATGCGGCAGAGCGAAATCGATGCCGTTCCCGGCCTGACGACGCTGCTTACTTCGGACGAGGTCGGCCCCTGTCTGGTCGAGGATCCGGTCAGGCGCAACTTGTATATTTTCAATCACTTCGAATACGACCGCGACACGTTAAGGGAGGAATACGACCGCGATCTGGCCAAGGGCGCCCCGATCGAGCTGCCGGGCAATTATTATCCCGACGATGATCCCGCAAAACCGCCGAAAAACATCTGGCGCAGTCATGCGCATCTTCTCTATGGCAACTGGATCAACCGGATTTACCAGACCACCCCTTATGATCCAAACCAAATCGGAACATGAGGCGATCCCAGAGGTGACGCCCCCCGTGTCTGCCCTTTCGAGGATCGCAGCGTCATCGCCCCGACCGGATCGAGCCCGCCCATACCCGTCACCGGCCATCCCGGCGCGCATTGGATTGCACCAAGCGGGACACGCGCGTTAGAGTTCCCCGAAACCCGGGAGACGAAGGATGAACCCGCCACATGACGGGAAAGCGGCGGATTTTCCAACGGCAACGTCCCTGACGCCCCCGACCAAATCCACCGCGTCATTCATGGAAGAGGCGGCAAGAGCATCGTGAATATCGACACCCCCTTCTGGAAACGCAAGGAGACGATCGGCGCAGCGGTCCCCGAGCCCGGCGCAGAGACGGACATCCCGGATGCCTAAACGCGGTTATCATCACGGCAATCT